>JAJRRE010000155.1 GCA_024279745.1 Alphaproteobacteria bacterium | reverse complement strand
TGTTAATATATCGGGCATGGCGCTGGCCAGACATGCCCCCCATAAAGCAAACGCCATTAAGCTGATGGAATTTCTCGCCTCCGATCAGGCGCAAGCCATTTACGCATCGGTCAATCACGAATATCCCGTGGTGCGCGGCATTAAACCCTCAACGCTGGTGCAAAGCTGGGGCGCGCTTAAAGCCGATTCCGTAGCGCTTGAAAAAATCGCCAAAGCGCGCAAGGCAGCATCCATCATTGTTGATGAAGTCGGTTTCAACGCCGGCCCCGGAAGCTAGGGCATGGCCCTGCGGGCATAGCCCTGCGGGCTTAGCCCGGCAGGGGGGCAGCCATTTGAGGGGTATCGACGGAGCCCGCGTGGCCTGACCCTAACCCGGCGGCCTCAATACACCATTTGACAATGGCGGCTTCGTCTTTGGCAAGCTCCCGGTCCAGGCCCTGCACGAAGTCGCTCCAGCGCGGATAGTTATTATCGGACACGGCGACCAGAACGGGAATGTCCGCGTCAATGGCTGCTTCAATCGCGGCGCGGAAGCCGTGACCTTCGCCCTCGTGCTTGCCGAATTTATTGACAATCAGCAATTGCGCATCCGCTTCGACGGCTGCTAATGCCAGACCGACCATTTCTTCCAGTGCCATTTGATCGAGACGACAGCCGCGCGCATTCTCCCCGCGTTTTTCAGAAATCTCAATTAGGCGGCCGCTGCGCAGATCTTGCAACGTCATATCGCAGCGGCAGCGATTGCCGTTATCGGTATTGTGCTGCACCGCGCCTGCCAGCTTTAGCCCGCGCGCGCTCAGCTGCGCCGCGATCCGGGCAAGCAACCCGTCAAGCGCCGCGCCATCTTTGGCACCATAGCGGATAACGGCAATGTTCAGCTGTTGCATGATCTGGTCGTCCTTATGGGCCTGGCTTAGCGCTTTTGTCCGGCTGTAATTCAACTCTTATCAGCAAGCTAGCCAGAGTTTCCTCGCCTCGGCTTTGACGAAAATCAAGGCCCGCAGGCTCAGCTTGCCTTGACGACAGTAAACGTTCGCAGGCTCAAGTTTGCCTTGACGAAAATCAAGGTTCGCAGGCTCAGCCTGCCTTGGCGCGAAGAGAACGCCAACTGCTGTCCCAAAGCTCATCAAGCAATTCAAACAAGGGGCGCTCAATAATTCCGTCAAGGCGCAATTGCAGCAGCCGAATGGCCGGGCCATAAATCAAGGCGGCGGCAATGGTCGGATCGATGACACGAATTTCGCCCCGCTCAATGCCGAGCGCCACGAAATCGCGCATCCGGGTCATTGGCGCCGACGAGCAGATCGGGGCGTGGGCGGGAAGAAATTCTTTGTGTTTTGCATAGAGCATGAATTCCATCGTTGCCGGGCTGCGTTCGGTAATCTCAAACATCAGCTCAATGATTGCTCGGCAGCGACCGCCAGTTGTTATGTGAGCTATTTCAATATCATCGAGGGCCGCTTGCAGATCACCCGTAATCTGTTCGAACAGGGCGCTGGCAATGCCGGTCTTGTCGCCAAAGTGGTGATAGATCGAGCCGGTGCTGACCTTGGATGCGCGCACAATGTCGGGGATGGACGTGTTGAAATAACCCACATCCGAGAATAATTTCAACGCCGCATCGAGGACTTTGCGCTGGGCTGCGCTGCGTTCGAGGACAGGCACCGGCGCTATGTCGGCAGAATCTTTTTGCAGCTTGAACTCGGCGGCTGTGATTGCTTTTGGTCTTGACTTTTGCATTTTTCAATTTCTAGAATGAACATTCGTTCTATAATATTTTCATCAGTTTTAGACCGCGGTGGAGCACAAGGACAAACCCTTAAATTGTCACAGCCCCCGATGGTTAGTCATCCCATGGGAGGATTGAATGAAGTTTTTATCATTTAAACGACTTGGTGCCGCACGCCGCGCGCCGTGTATGGTAGCCAGAGTGGCCGTAAGCGTATCGGCGGCGGTCCTGATTATGTTGGGGGCGTTTGCTGCCCTGGTGCCGACGCCGGTCCTAGCGGATGAAACCTGCCAGTCGCCCTACATGGCCAAAATCACCGGCCAGGAAGAATTTGTCTATGTCTGGACCCTTGGCGTGAAGGGCATGGGCGACGAATCCGATAAGCTAGTGACCATTGATGTGCGCCCGGATTCCAAAACTTACGGCAAGGTGCTGGGTCATGTGTCCGTTGGCGGGCGCCATGAAGCGCATCATTCAGGCTTCACCGATGATCGGCGGTTTTTATGGGCCGGCGGCCTCGACACCTCCAAGATCTTTATCTTCGATGTGCATTCAAATCCGTCCAAACCAAAACTGGTCAAGACCATTGACAATTTCGTCAAGGCTACCGGCGGCGCTGTTGGGCCGCACACTTTTTATGCTTTGCCAGGGCGCATGATGATCTCGGCGCTCTCGAACGACAAGGATCACGGCGGACGCTCAGCGCTGGTCGAATACGCCAATGATGGCACTTATCTGACGACCCACTGGATGCCGACCAAAGCCAAGATGCGCGGCGCCAAGGGCGATGTGTCCGCGGCCGACGGCTATAACTATGATGTGCGGGTGCTGCCGCGGCGCAATGTCATGCTGTCGTCCTCGTTTACCGGCTGGTCGAATTACATGATGGACTTTGGCAAGATGCTGAAAGACAAGGATGCCATGAAGCGCTTTGGCTCCAATGTCACCGTTTGGAAT
>JAJRRE010000009.1 GCA_024279745.1 Alphaproteobacteria bacterium | reverse complement strand
TATATTCATGTTGTTGCTAAAATTCTTCCGCGGTTCTGGCACAGTAAAGTATCGCTTACAGCGCTCAAATCGATGCTGGTCTATGGAGGATGGATCACAGTTAGCAATATTGTCGGCCCCTTGATGGTCTATTTCGACCGCTTGATTATTGGCATGTTTCTTACCTTGAGCGCGGTTGCTTACTACACAACTCCCTTTGAAATCATTTTTAGAATCCTGGTTTTTCCGGACGCCATTGTGGCTGTGTTATTTCCAGCAGTTGCCACTGCTCTTGCCGCCAAGCAATCTCAGGTTAGACTATTGTTCGCCAAGGTTTCACGGCTGATTTTAATTGCCGTGTTTGCCGCCGCAGCTCTTGCGTCATTGTTTGCCAAGGAAATATTATTTCTCTGGCTGGGGGCAGAGTTTGCGACGAACAGCAGCACTGTCCTGGTCCTGCTATCACTGGGTGTCCTGGTCAACGCCTATGCGCGTGTGCCTTACGCAGTTGTACAGGCCTCGGGACGTTCTGATATCACCGGTATCATCCATCTCATGGAGCTACCGCTATACACTCTGGCGCTGATCTATGTTATACCGATTTATGGTATTATCGGTGCTGCGACGGTTTGGACGGCGCGCGCGGCGATCGATACAATCATCTTGTCAATTGCTGCAATCCACCTGGTTCCCTCCCTTAAAAAACCTGCTCTGGCATATCTGGCGGTGACATTGCTCTTGACCATATCCCTATACATCATCGCCCAAATACCTGCCCTTGCAATCAAGATCTCAATTGCATTATTCATCGTTATTGTTTGCGCCATCATTGGTCTTAAGGAAGCTTCATCTTTCTTTCGGCCAACACAACAGGACGGGGTCGATTAAACGCAGGCTTGATTAAATGAAAAATAATAGCGAAAGAAACGTTAGCCTCCATTCATTTCTCATTAGGCATTAACCGGGAGACTTAAAAGTGAGTATAGCCGTGAGCGAACAATGGCCACAAGACGGACTGGAGAACGTACCCAATTGCCCCGTTTGCGGCACCCGGGAACGCGCCGTTCTGCACGAAAAACTGTCCGATAAGATTTTTGGCTGTGCGCGCGGTCAATGGACTTTATATCGTTGTTCAGACTGCCGCGCTGCCTATCTTGATCCGCGCCCGAACCGCGAAACAATCGGACTGGCCTATGAACGCTATTACACCCATATTGATCGCGACGATGCGCGCGCGCAGGCAAATGTTGGGTCACGGCTCGGCGCAGCGGCGCGCGCTTGCATCAATGGCTATCGCAACCGTTGTTACGGTACTCACATCGATAATGCCAGTGCTATTGGCTCAGCACTCATAAGTGCAATGCCACCGATCGCGCGCTATTTTGATGCCAACGCCCGTCATCTGGCACGGCCCTCAAAAGGCGCCGATCGTCTTCTTGATGTGGGCTCGGGCAATGGCGAATTTCTAAACTTCGCCAATGATGCAGGCTGGAATGTGACTGGCCTGGACCTTGATGACAAAGCCGTTGAAGTTTCGCGCAAGAGTGGTCTTGATGTTCATCACGGCACGCTGGATCTGTTTGCAAATCAATCAATGGAGTATGACCTGATCACTGTAGCGCATGTCATTGAGCATGTTCATGACCCCAAGAAATTGATTTCGGACTGTTTCCGGCTGCTGAAACCTGGTGGAAAATTGTGGCTCGAAACCCCGAATATCGATGCGCTTGGACATCAGCGATTCGGCCGGAACTGGCGCGGATTGGAACCGCCGCGCCATTTGGTAATTCTTTCGCAGGACAGCTTGAGCAAGGCGCTGACCAACGTCGGATTCACCGACATTCACTATTTCAATAGAGGCCTGAATACCGTTTTTACTTATGCCGAAAGCGAATTGATTGCTCGCGGCAAACGCATCGACGCGGCCCACATCGCACCAACCCTGGCACCGCGTTATTGGCTGGATGCCGGCCGCGAATATATCTCATCTCACTTGCGCGAATTTCTTACCGTCAGCGCCCGCCGCCCCGCAGACAGCAACCGGCAGCAGTAACAACATCAATCAACTAGATTGCTGGCATTGACGAACAACGACTATAATTCAACCGATGCAGGTGCATTCAAACGCGCGCCCGCGCACAGATCAAAAAAAGCAACAATGGCTTCATCGAATTCAACTCCTGCATCCATTGATATCGTTATCGTCAACTGGAACAGCGGCGATCTGTTGGCACAATGCCTGACGTCAATAGAAGACTCATCGGCACATTCAAAAATTGATACAAACATTATAGTCGTTGACAATGCTTCCAATGATGGTTCTGCAAACCGCTACCGTGGAGCCCGCGCCATAACGTTGATAGAAAACGCTAGCAATGAAGGGTTTGGACGCGCTTGCAATCAAGGCGCAGCCGCTGGGAAAGCCGACTATATTCTGTTTTTCAATCCCGACGCGTGCCTTATACCCGCGACCAACGGAAGCTTAAACGGATTGGAGAAAGCCTGTGCCTTTCTACAAAGCCCCGCCGGGTCCGACTTTGGTGTTTGCGGCGTACAGTTGATCGACGAAGCCGGACACATCGCAAGGAGTTGCGCCCGCTTTCCGTCTTCACGCCATTTTTTTAACGATGCAATGGGACTGTCACGCTTCAGCCCTGAAAGATTTCCAGGCGTTCACCTTTCCGGTTGGGATCATAGCCGTTCATGCGCCGTCGACCATGTCATTGGCGCTTTTTATCTGGTCCGCCGCTGCGCTTTTGAGCAAGTTTCCGGCTTTGACGAGAATTTTTTCGTCTATCTTGAAGATCTAGACCTCAGCGCTCGGCTGCACCATGCAGGATTTAACAGCTATTATTTGGCAACTGCGCAGGCCTACCATGTCGGCGGCGGTGTATCGCAGCAAATCAAAGCCCGGCGGTTGTTCTACGCCCTGCGCAGCCAGTTGATCTATGCCCACAAGCACTTCTCGCAACTCTCAATTGCAGGCACTTACCTGAGCATAATGATTGGTGGCCTGATCGCGCGCGCAGTATTCACCCTGGCCAAGCGTGACATAGCTGGATTAAAACAACTGGCGCAGGGCTACCAATTGCTTTGGCGATGGGTATTGTTTCACCGCAACGACCCGCGTGCGCAATTACCCGAATAATTTCCCGATCAGCCTTGGCGGCTCAAATAATAAAAACCAACACCAGCAGATTTCAAGGCGTCAACAGTAACGGGCAGCGCATGATATTAAGCAGGTCCTTGGCAGAATTATCCTGGCTGAGGAGCAGCCCGCCAAACTGGCCGATGATAAAACCACCATCCAGCCGCCGCAATGCTTCGGCAACCACTTTGGGCTCACCGCGGGTCAGCTCAGTGATGACTAAAGCGATCTTGGCCAAATCCGGCCCGAGTGCCAATCGCATCTGCCCTTCCATGAGCAGCAATTGCTCTTCGGAGCTGGTAATCATCAACAAAATAATATCGGCACCTTGATCCTTGAGCCGTTCCGCCGTCTTCAACATCGCCGGCAGCCGCTCGACCTGCTCGGCGACAATGATAATCGGTCCGCTCATCTTGGCCGTTTTGGGCCCGCACACAACAACACCCGTCGTATTGGTGAGCGTGGCAAACAACCGGTTTAACTTGTGCAATTCAGCCGCATCAAGCGCATCGGCAAGCGCCACCACATTCCACGGTCCGCTGGTTTGACAGGCCTTGGCAATTGCATCGACCGGATCACCGCGCACAATATTAAAGCGGCACGGAATTGACTTGTGTTCCGTCTGGCGGCGCAACCGTTTGCGCATGGACAATGCCAACCGGCGCATATCACATGCCAGTTGTTTGGCGTCTAAATTGCGCGTCTGCAGGCCGTTGGGCGAAATTTCACAGGTAAAGGGATAGGACGCTGAATCCAGTAATTCGCTTTGTTCAACCAACAATCCTTCAATTTCAGAACCAAATACTTGCGCGATCCGATAAGCGGCATTCAAGGCGGTTTGATTGGGCGAGGCATGACGCAATTGGATGATGACCCGGCCACCATTCTCGCCGGCGCTGGCAACATGAGTAATCATGACAGCCCGGCTCCGTTATCGGCGTCCCGGCCGCTCCCGCCATCACTGCTGCGCTCGAAGCTGCGCAGCCGCGTTGCATAGTCGCGCAAACGATCCTCCACCAGACGGTTGATCGTGCCGGCCTGAAAGCGGCCATCGCCGCCGCGCTCGCCGGCTTTCACACCGGTCAAAATCGCAATACCATCATCTATGTGCGCAATCGGATAAACCGCAAACCGGCCTTCATCGATGGCTTCGACAACATCTTCACGCAGCATCAAATGCTGGACATTTGATTTGGGAATCATGACGCCCTGATCACCGGTCAGACCATTGGCCAGACAGACATCGAAAAAGCCTTCGATCTTTTCATTCACACCGCCAATGGCCTGCACATTGCCATGCTGATTGACCGAACCGGTCACAGCCAAAGATTGCCGGATCGGCACGTCGGCCAACGCCGATAAAAGCGCATATAGCTCGGTTGACGACGCGCTATCGCCATCGACACCGCCATAAGATTGCTCAAACACCAAGGACGCGGCCAATGCCAGCGGTACATCCAGCGCATAGCGGCCGGCCAGAAACCCCCATAAAATCATAACGCCTTTGGAATGTAGCGCGCCGCCCAGATGCGCCTCGCGTTCAATGTCGGTGACACGGCCCGCCCCCATCCGCACGCGCGCTGTGATGCGCGCCGGTCGGCCGAAAGAAAAATCGCCTAATTGCGATACCGACAGCCCGTTGATCTGCCCGACCGCGTCGCCATCCGTATCGACCAGCACAACGCCGCGGTCTATCGTTTCGCGGGCGTGGTCACGCAAAC
>JAJRRE010000154.1 GCA_024279745.1 Alphaproteobacteria bacterium | reverse complement strand
TGATTTTTCCCCTGCCCGCGCGCCTTGGTGTCGAAGTTGTAGCAACGCCGGCACTGGATCTGAGCGGCGGTGCGTGCCTGCTCTGCGACGGCTGGCCTTGCGTGGCAGCTTGCGAGCCCAACGCGTTGCAACTGCCGCAGACCAAGCCCGCCGCGCATTCCGGCCAACCCATTTCTTGTGACGGCGGTGCCGGTTTGCCCGGTAATTCAGCCACAGCATCGGCCGCAGGGCGTCCCCTGCCCCGGCTCGCCCGCGCCGCCATCGACCCCGAACACTGTTTGCCGTTTCGAGGACCTGAATGCGGGGCCTGCGCGAGCGCTTGCCCGGTTCCTGGCGCGCTTGAGTTTGCCATGACGCGCCCGGTCATCAACGAGGAATTGTGCATCGGCTGTGCCGCCTGCCGTGTTGCCTGCATCACTACACCCAAGGCTATCAAAATAAGCTCATTGGCGCGCGTTCAAAAACCAGCCCCGGCTGGACAATAGAGTTGCCAGTCCCCGTGCGACCCGCACCTTCACGCCGATGGCCCGTTGTGCAGCACTCAAACGCCGAGCCAGCGAGATTGCTGTTCGCGACTGGCGCGAATTTCCGACGGCGTTCCCTGCCAGACGATGCGCCCGCGCCCAATGATCACCACATCATCGGCAAGCGCGGTGGCAAAGCCGAAATTCTGCTCGACCAGAACCATCGTCAACCCACTTCGCTTCAACTCCTGCAATTTGTCGAAGATCTGCTTGATAATGATTGGCGCCAACCCCTCGGTCGGTTCGTCCAATATCAGCAGGCGCGGGTTCATCAGCAAGGCCCGCGCTATCGCCAGCATTTGTTGCTCGCCGCCCGACAATTGATTGCCGCCATTATCAAGCCGCGCGCCCAGCTTGGGGAAAAAGTCAAGCACGCGCTCATAGGTCCATTCAGGCGCCTGGCCTATGACGCCCGGCAACCGTGCCGCCAGTTCAAGATTTTCGCGCACGCTGAGCGACTGAAAAATATCGCGGGTCTCGGGAACATAGGCCGCGCCCCGACGGGCAATCTCATAGGAGTGCAGCCTGGTGATATCCTCACCGGCAAAAAGAATGGCGCCTTTATTGGCGGGCAACAACCCCATGATCGCCTTCAAGGTTGTTGTTTTGCCAGCGCCATTGCGGCCCAAAACGGCCAGAACCCGCCCCTCAGCCACCTTAAGATCAAGCCCGCGAATAATCACGGTTTCGCCGTACCCCGTATGCAGCCCCGCGATCTCAAGCATGATCGTCCCAGCCTCCCAGATAGATCTCATTGACCAGCGGGCTGGCGCGGGTCTCATCGGGCGTGCCTTCAAACACCACCTTGCCATAGTTTAAAACTGTAATCTTGTCGGCCACATCGAACGCCAGATCCATATCGTGTTCAATGATCACCATGGTCAGTTCGCGGGGTAGGGATTTCAACAAGGCATGAAAGCCTTGGATCATGTTCGGCCCGACGCCTGAAGTCGGCTCATCCATCAACAGCACTTTAGGCTGATTGGCCAGCGCCAGTCCCACTTCCAGTTGCCGCCGGTTGCCATAGGAAATTTGGCTGACACGTGCATCCAGATTATCCGCCAAACCGATTTGTTCGCTAACCGCGCCGACCACATCACAAACAGCGCGGTCTTTGTGAGTATCGCGCCATAAGTTTGTGCCAAGCCCTAAAGCAGCGGCGGCCGCCAACGCCAAATTCTGCCGCACGCTCAGCCCCTCAAACAGATTGTTCTTTTGGAATGAGCGCGACAATCCGCGATGTACGCGCGCCTCGACCGGTAGTTTGGTGACGGCGCGGCCATCAATCAAGATAGTGCCGCTATCGGGCGACAACGTGCCGGTCAGCAGATTAAACAATGTCGTTTTGCCGGCGCCGTTGGGGCCCAAAATCACCCGCCGTTCTCCTCGCTCCAGCCGTAACGATACATCGTCCGTTACCACCAGCGAACCGAAGGATTTGCACAAGGATTTCACTTCCAGCATTAGCGCGTCTCCTTGCGGGCGGGCGATTGGCGGCCGTCTTTGCCGGCGAGGTTATCGCTTTCACCAATAGAGCTGTTATTGCCGCGCTTTTGTTTGCCGCCCTCACTGCCGCCTGCACCAATCGCGGGCCATCTGTTTTTAACATAGGCTTCAAGCTCGCCGTAGAACCCGCACGCACCTCCCATGATCGTACCGATCAGCACCAGGCCGATAATCAAATGCCAATAATTGGTGTAAGCGCTGAGCCCGTGTTTCAGCAACACCAATAACGCCGCCCCCGCCAGCGGCCCGACCAGCGTTCCCAGGCCGCCAAGGATCACCACAATCAATACTTCGCCCGAAACCGTCCAAACCAATAGTTCCGGCGAGACAAATTTAGTATGCTGCGCCGCCAATGCGCCGGCCAATCCGCCAATAGCGCCCGACAATCCAAATGCAAGCGCTTTGATCTTCCAGACACTGGCGCCGAGCGCGCGCATCCGCTCTTCATTTTCATGAAGACCGCTGAGGCTGCGTCCAAAACCAGATTTCAAAATCGCCGCCGCCAACACATAACTGAGCGCCACAAACACCAGACAAAACAGCGCAAATAGTGCGCCATTATTCAGATCTATCGCGATGAATGACAGATCAAGGCGCGCAACGCC
>JAJRRE010000153.1 GCA_024279745.1 Alphaproteobacteria bacterium | reverse complement strand
GATCATCGCCGGCTGGGCCGCGAGATGGATCTGTTTCATTTCCAGGAAGAAGCACCCGGCGCCATCTTCTGGCATGACAAGGGCTGGACGCTGTTTCGCCAGCTCATCGACTACATGCGCCGGCGCCAGCAGGACTGGGGCTATCTGGAGGTTAATTCGCCTGACATGATGGACAAGGGACTTTGGGAAAAGTCCGGCCATTGGGAGAAATTCGGCGAGAATATGTATGCCATTGAGATGCCCGACAGCCGTGTCTATTGCTGTAAGCCGATGAACTGCCCAGGCCATGTGCAGATCTTCAAGAACGGGCTCAAAAGCTACCGCGAATTGCCGATGAAGATCGCCGAGTTCGGCAAGGTGCATCGCTATGAGCCGTCGGGCGCGCTGCATGGCATGATGCGGGTTCGTCATTTCACCCAGGACGACGCGCATTTGTTCGTCACCGAGGAGCAGATTACCGACGAATGCGTGAAGCTGCATGAGCAGATGCTGTCGATCTACGCCGATTTTGGCTTTACTGATGTGGTTGTGAAATTCTCCGACCGGCCAGAAAAGCGTGTCGGTTCCGATGCGGTCTGGGATAAAGCAGAAGCGGCGCTTAAACATGCCGTCGAAGTGACGGGGCAAAAATATGAACTCAATCCTGGCGAAGGTGCGTTTTATGGCCCGAAGCTGGAATATGTGCTGCGCGATGCCATTGGCCGCGACTGGCAATGCGGCACGACGCAGGTTGATCTCAATCTGCCGGGGCGGCTCGGCGCATTCTATATCGGCACCGATAGCGATAAGCATGTGCCGGTGATGATCCATCGCGCCATGTTCGGCTCACTGGAGCGGTTCACCGGTATTTTGATTGAACATCATGCGGGGCATATGCCGCTGTGGCTGGCGCCGTTGCAGATCAAGGTTTGCCCGATCACGTCGGACGCCGACGACTATGGGACAAGCGTCGTCAAAGCCCTGAAGGCGGCGGGGCTGCGTGCCGAGGCCGATCTTCGCAATGAAAAGATCAACTATAAAGTGCGCGAACACTCATTAGCCAAAGTGCCGGCGATCTTTGCGGTTGGTGCGCGCGAGGCGGAACACGGGACGGTTTCCATTCGCCGGCTTGGCTCCAAGGATCAAACGGTGATGCCGCTCGATGAGGCGATATCTGAGTTGGTCGCGGAAGCTGTGCCGCCCGATCAGCGGCGTCGCGAGCCGTAAGGCCGCTTCTGTAACATTGGCGAGCCAGCAAGAACGTTGCGCGAACATTCTTCTTGCTTTTCCACCCAATCCGCGTCAGCCTCAGGCTGACGCGGAGGCAGCGGTTAGAGCCCCGAGGGCTTTTGGATTGACGGGCGACGTCATGAAGGAGGATCAGCAGACGGTGCGATCAGCCGTTTTGCGTCGCGGTCCCAGCGCCATAAATTGGTGGTTGTCAGATGCGTGCCACCCCACCAATGATCAATGACGTTTAGCGCGGCAAAATCCGTGCGCCCGGCTAGAACGTCGTGGCCTAATGGCGTTAGGGTGAGCTGATCCTGGAAATACAGTTTGCGCTGTGCAGAGTCGCGCCAGTCGGTGGTCATAAAATTTCTGTTCTCAGCCTTGGCAATGAGCGGCTTGGCGCAAAATGCCAGACCGTCCAGCAGCTTGAAAAAACTGGTGTCGCCAAGAAATTTAGCCTCTTCGCTGGCCAGGTAAGTCGCAAAGCTAAACCCGGGTGTTGTGGAGCCGTCGGCGATGACCTTGAGGATCTGGTTTTGAACCCGTGACAAGCTGTTTCCCGCATCGGGTAATTCTTCCAGTTGGCGCAACACGGCTGCCTTTAAAAATGGCAAGGCGGCAAGGTCTTCGCCCAGAAGTTTGGCCCAGGGCTCAGGCGTGTCATGGCGGAAAGCGGCCCAGGCGACTTTGGCCATACTCAATTGCAAGCCGGAAACAGGTGCGCGCTGCGTGGCAAAGCGACCAATGGTTTGCGGCGTCTGCATTCCCAGATAATCGTCCGTCTGCACGAGAAAGACCCGCCCGTCATCGCGCCAGTGATCGGCAAACCAGGCGAGGATCTGCAGCAACTGAAGCTGATCATAAAGATCGTGTTCGAACCATAATGTTACGTCGCTGAAATCCTGGTTGTTGGTCAGCAGGGCATCGCGCTCGTTAAAGTCTTTCTCGATTGCTTTGATATCTGCTGCAACGCCGCGCGCCAGATATTTCGCGCGGCGGATCGACAAAGTTGCCAGGTCTTCGGTTTGCGGTACCGGGCCTTCATGTAGCGAGTCGCGCCAGGGCACGCGTTCATCGCCGATGCTCGCCTCTTGCAACAGGTTCGCGGCGCTGTCGCCATTGGTAATGATGAGTTCGCCGGGCATTTCAGCTTCCTTCTAACTTGCCAAGATCAACCGCGTCCGCGATAGGCGGATACGCCTTGGTCGGGCAACCAGACGCCCTTGGGTAATTCGCCGGTTTGCCAGAATACATCAATCGGCATACCGCCGCGCGGATACCAATAGCCGCCAATGCGCAGAAATTTGGGCTCAAGCAGATCATTCAATCGTTTACCAATAGCGACGGTGCAGTCTTCATGGAATGCACCGTGATTGCGAAAGGAGCTGAGATAAAGCTTCAAAGATTTAGATTCAACCAGCCACTCACCGGGCGCATAGTCAATTACCAGATGCGCAAAATCCGGTTGGCCGGTGACCGGGCATAGCGAGGTGAACTCAGGCTGGGTGAAGCGCGCCACATAGTCGGTGTCGGCCTGCGGATTGGGCACTCGTTCCAAAACCGCCGATTCGGGGTTATCGGGCATGGCCACGTGTTGACCAAGTAGGGTAACATCGGGCGGGTCTTTGGGGGGCATGGGGCATGTCCCTTCTTGGGGGAGGGGGCTTCAATGGCAGGAGGCTTCACAAGGGCAGGGGTTTCTCAAAGCACGGGGCTTCGATCAGCTCGTTCAGGCGGCTTGCAGGCCGATACGTTGGTCGCGGCGACGGATCAGCAGAATAAAAGGAATTGCCAGCAGCACCATCCAGGCTTTGCCGATAACCTGCCCGGCCAGAAAATCCAGGTTGCCAAAGGCCAATTGCAGGAAGACCGCGCTGTCGACGACCAGCCCAACAAGCGAGGAGGCAATCACGGCAAGTACAAGACCGCGCTTTTGCAGCGGCGTATAAATTGCCAAATCTGCCAACTCGGACAACAAGAAAGCGGCCGTCGAAGCAATGACCAGAGCCGGGGGGGCAATCATGAATGATAATCCAGCGCCGACAATGATGGCAAACAAGGCCCAGTTCAGTCCCAAACGCCGCTGCACCAGATCACGCAGAACTAAAGCCAGTCCGATCATTAAAACGGCACTTGGGGCCATTAACAGGCCGCCACTGAAATTAGGGGCAACGGGGATCAAACAAGGGGAATTGGGAGGGCAGACTGTCCCCCAATTATTGATCAGCCAATTGGCAGCTGGGATACAAAGACAAAAAGCGACTAGGTAAACAATGCCTTCGCGGCGGCGTAATGCGGTAATCTCATTGGTCACGAGGGTTGGTCTCCGGCTGGAATATCCGTATTTTGGCTGAATTTTCCCCTATCAATACGTGTCCACGCTGGTCTTTACAATATATGTTCGGTTGCTGTGCTCAATATTCGCGGGACGTAGGCGATCAGGCAGTGGCGTCCAGGCGCTTACAGCTGGAGCGAAGCATGGCGGTCCGCTGGCTTTTGCCTTCGACCGGGTACGAACCGGGGATAGCTCCGACCAGCCGCTCTCTCCCGCAGATCTCCCGCAGATGACCGGCTGCGGCATTCGCAACCAAATCCGCATCACGTACCAAAACCTAGCTACAGCTATTGCAATGAGGCCGCGGATGCCTATAGTCGCGCCTGAACTCATTGAGCGCATGTCAGTTCTTGCATTGTTCGCAAGAGCCGTCGGCGCTTGTTTGGGCTGTTCAATGCCCACGCTTTATTTTGGGTTGGGCTGGTCGTGAACGACATCACAGGAACGAGCGTCTGAATAGTACAAGCGTATGATTGCGGCGGTATCTGATCGCGGCGGTAGCGACTGGATATTGTTTTGATGGTGTATATCGCCAGCTTATCGGGCATAGCGACGAGTGTGAGTACCGAATTTGGCCAGGGGCGACATGATTGTTAAAGCGGCTTGAATGCTTAAGTAGTCAAATCACAAAAATGACGGGCAAGGATCAATGGAACTATTTATTACGCCGGCATATGCACAAAGTGCAGCAGGAGGTGGCGGGATAGCCGAAATGATGGTCTCCATCTTTCCTATCTTGTTGATGTTCGGCATATTCTACTTCATCGTTTTTCGGCCCCAGCAACAGCGGGTCAAGCAGCACAAGGAATTGATCGCGAGTGTGCGGCGCAATGATACGGTTGTGACTGCTGGCGGTATTATCGGCAAAGTCACAAAAGTTGTCGACGATCATGAAGTGCTGGTGGAGATCGGTGACAATACAAAAGTGCGGATTTTGAAGTCCACGCTTACCGATGTGCGTTCAAAATCCGAACCGGTGAAAAGCAAGTAAGTGAATGACGGGATGGGCAAACGGCGGACAGAACACGCGGCATAAACTGTGCCGATGGGCCGCATTACACGTAAACTTTGCTAGTCGGCGCACGCAACGTGGCTATTTCGATCTGGCAATTCATCTAATCCATCCCCATATCGCCCCTAAGACAACAATGAAATAAATTGAGATCTGAGACGTCATGCTGCATTTTTCCAAGTGGAAGATCATCACCATTATCGGCATCTGCCTGCTGGGCCTGCTCGGCGGCATACCGAATTTCTTTGACAAGGATAGTTTGAAGTCCTGGCCAGGGTTCTTGCCGACTAGACAAATTGGACTGGGTCTGGATTTGCAGGGCGGCGCTCATCTATTGCTTGCAATGGACAGCAAAGAACTACGCAAGGACTGGCTCAAAACCGTCAAAGGCGATGTCCGCGCCAAATTGCGCAAATCGAAAATTTACACGGCTGCGCGGCCAGCCGTGGTCGATAATGCCATTCGGGTTCGCCCGGCCAAGACATCCGATTTAGGCCGTGCATTCAAAGAGTTGCAAAGTCTGCGAGAAGTAATCGGCGGCACCGGCTCGTTAGGTGGTTCTTATGATTTGGAGATCAAACAGCTCGCCGGCGGTGTGATCGAAGTCAGGCCGACCGAAGCGGGGCTAAAGGCCAAAGAAAGCAGCGCCATCTCCGCGTCAATCGAGACCGTTCGCAAGCGGATCGATGAATTGGGCACCAAAGAGCCGAATATTGTGCGCCAAGGTGCCAGCCGTATTCTGGTTCAGGTCCCCGGTGTGCGCGATCCGCAAGAGCTGAAAGACACAATTGGCCAAACCGGTAGTCTTACCTTCCAGTTTGTCCACCCGACCATGACGGCGGCGGAAGCAAAACGAACCCGTATTCCATCGGGTTATATTATCCTGCCTTCAAATGATGGCGGCGACGAATTGATCCAGGACCGGTTGATAGTGTCGGGTGAAGATCTGGTCGATGCGCAGCCAGGATTTGATTCGCGCAATAGCGAGCCGGTTATGACGTTTCGGTTCAATCAACATGGCGCGCGCGCTTTTGGTCGAGCCACTTCTAAAAATGTCGGCCGCCGCTTTGCGATTGTGTTGAATAACGGTTTGGTCACGCAGCGCGACAACGAAGGCAAACCCCTGCGCGATGCCAAGGGCGACGTGATCAAGCGCAAGGAAATCAGCGTTATTTCGGCGCCGGTAATTCGCGAACCGATTTTGGGCGGCACAGGCCAGATCAGCGGCAGTTTCACGGCCCAGCAAACCAACAGATTAGCCATTCAAGTACGCTCCGGCGCTTTGCCGGCGTCTCTCGATATCATTGAAGAGCGCATTGTCGGCCCCAGTCTTGGCCATGATTCAATTCTGGCCGGCGAAACCGCCGCGATCATCGGCGGAATAGCCGTCATAGGGTTCATGATTTTCGCCTATGGTTTGTTTGGTATCTTTGCCATCATCGCCGTTGGGCTCAACATCGCACTGATCTTGTCATTGATGAGTTGGCTGGGCTCGACGCTGACCTTGCCGGGGATTGCCGGGATCGTGCTGACGGTTGGTATGGCCGTTGACGCCAATGTGTTGATCTATGAACGCATCAGCGAAGAAATACGCAATGGCAAGTCTCCAACAGCGGCGATTGATTCAGGCTTCTCACGAGCGCTGGGTACAATTGTCGACTCTAACCTGACAACGTTGATCGCCGGTCTGGTGATGTTCTGGCTCGGCTCCGGTCCGATCCGGGGCTTCGCGGTGACCTTGTCGCTCGGGATCATGACGACAGTCTTCACAGCGTTCACAGTGACACGGCTTTTGGTCTCGTTGTGGCTCAAAGCCAAGAAAAAGAAATCAAACACCGTTCCTGCCCCAATCTAGAGCATTCGCACAGGCGCTGCCCGTTCCACTGAACTTTAAGGATCTGAATTCAAGATGGCATTCAAAGGCATCGACTTCTGGCCCCACGGAACCTTGTTCCGCGTTATGAACTTGCGCAAATATTTTATTTTGCTGTCTTCGGTTCTGGTGTTTTTCTCGCTCGTCAGTTTGACTTTGAACGGGCTCAATTTCGGCATTGATTTCAAGGGCGGCTCTTTGTTCGAAGTGCGTGCCAGATCCGGGCCGGTCGATGTCGCGTCCCTGCGCTCGAAGATCGGAAGTCTGGGATTGGGCGATGTCCAAGTGCAAGCGATCGGCACTGACGGCACGGAAGCGCTGATCCGGGTTGAGTTGCAAAAAGGCAATGAAAAAGCGCAACAGGCCGCGGTCAAAAAAGTGATTGGCGCGCTTGGCGAAGGGATCGAATTGCGGCGCAATGAGGTGGTTGGCGCCGCCGTATCGGGCGAATTGAAAGAAGCCGGGCTGTATGCGGTGTTGAGCGCGATTTTGGGCATATTGGGCTATATCTGGTTTCGCTTCGAATGGCAGTTTGGCATTGCCGCTATTTTGGCGCTGGTGCATGACGTTCTGATCACCTGCGGGCTGTTTTCGCTGATTGGACTGGATTTCGATCTGACCATTGTGGCGGCGTTGCTGACCCTGGCCGGTTATTCGATCAATGACACGGTGGTGGTCTTTGACCGCATCCGTGAAAATTTGCGCAAATTCAAGAAGATGGACTTCCTGGAGCTGTTGAATAAATCCGTCAATGAAACCTTGTCGCGCACAGTACTAACTTCGATCACAACATTTCTGGCGGTG
>JAJRRE010000152.1 GCA_024279745.1 Alphaproteobacteria bacterium | reverse complement strand
ATTGCGGCCGTCCTGACACGAAAATTCGGCGATCTGGAATTGTTCTGGCACAAGCTCAACGGCTATGGTGTCTTGATCCTTGTGCTGTACCGGCTGCTCTGGGGCGTTGTCGGCGGCTCAACCGCTCGGTTTAGCGCGTTTATCACATGGCCGTGGCGCGCGGCGCGTTATGGCGCCGACTTGTTGCGCGGGCGCTCAAAACGCTATCTGGGGCATAACCCGTTGGGCGGTTGGATGGTATTGGCGTTATTGGCGGCGCTGTTATTCCAGACCGGAACTGGTCTGTTTTCCAACGATGATGCGCTAGCCGAAGGGCCATTGGCGCATCTGGTCTCTTATGATCGCTCGGCGTTCCTGACCGGCCTGCACTTTACCGGCATTCGCATACTCATTGCGTTGATCGCGGTGCATGTTGCGGTCAATCTGCTTTATTTATTCTGGAAAAAAGAAGATCTTATTTCGCCAATGATCAGTGGGCGCAAACCCCGCTCGTCCTATCAAGATCAAACTGAAGCACGTTTTGGCTCTGTTTGGCGGGCTTTACTATGTTTGTGCCTGTCGGCGGCCATTGTGCTTGGCGCGGTTAAAAGTTTCGGGGGCTCATTGTTCTAAGCCCGGCGTTCTGAGCCCGTTGTTTTTGGCCCCGTGTTCTTAGCAAGGTTACCACCACAGTGACATCAATGAATGAGCGGTTGGTTGAACGGTTTGCGCGGCGCGTAATGCCCAGGCCATGGGGCAAGGTTGAGAATATCAAGCTCAGTTGCGCGGCGGTCACGCTGTAATTGGCTCAGTTCTGGCATATTGGACGCTTTAAGTTTCGATGCGGCGTTCCAGCTGGACCCCGCTCGCCGATGATGGACGGGCATTTTATGACAAACAGAGCGAAGCAGCTACGGCGGATTGCACTATTTTTCGCCGCACTACTGGGAATTGGAGTGAGCAGTGGGGGGGGGAATGCCGAACCGCCGTCGCCATTAGCGGAACGCATAGCGGCGCCCAATTCCAGAACCGCCAGCACCACAGATGGTACAGCAGGCAGCCCCACAGATAGCACTACAGGCAACACTGCCGGCACAAACAGCCCAAACCGCACAAACAATGTTGCCAATTCCAAGCTTGGTAAAAAAGAGTTGGCAAAGCACGCGGAGCTATATGATCTGGATTTAACGGCGCCCGACCACGCTCCAATTAAACAGCCGCTCGATCCGGCCGCGGCCAAAGCCTTCGATGTGCTTGAAAACCATTGTGCGCGCTGTCATCAAGCCGGAGAACTTTCGCCCGGGGCTAAGCCCTCCGGCGACTTTGGCAATGTTCTACATTTGCAGGATCTGGCTAGGGACCGGCATTTCGTGCAGCCGGGCAACCCAGATGGCTCGCCGCTTTATACTTCCATGCTTAAACGCGATATGCCTTATGATGTTTTGCACAAGTTCGAGCCGCGCGCGCGACCTTCGGTTGATGAAATAGGTGCTGTTCGCGATTGGATCGAGGGGCTGCGGCGCAGTCAGTTGCAATCAGCTGGTGCAGAAGATACCGGCAACGCCCGCCCACCAATCCTCCGATCACCCAGCTGCGTTGAGCCGGGAGGATTGGCGGGCGCAACTGGCGCCGAGACGGCGGCCACGCCGCCATCCAAAGCGCCAACCAAAACATCCATGACGGTATCGGTCGTCGCAAAGATCAACGCTTATTTGGAACGTGCGGGACACAAAGCCCCCAAAGACTTGCGGTTTGTAAGTTTAAGCCATTTGCAACGAGCGTGTAACAGCAAACAGGAGATGGCGGTCTATCGGCGCGCCGTGGTCAAACTGTTAAACCTGATCTCGCGGGCGCGCCAGCCTAGAAAGTTTAAATCCATCGATGCTGCCGGGACTATTATTGCCTTCAGGCTTTCGGATTTGGGATGGAGTAAGCAGCAATGGCAGCAGATAACCGCGCGTGATCCCTATCGGACGGGTGCTCAAAGTCCCGTTAAGCCAGTTGGCGCCGATGGGACTGCTGCGCCAATGGCTGAGCGTGCGGCGTCATCGCGATATGTACGCGGCGATTGGCTTGCCTATGCCGCCCTGCGCGCGCCGCTTTATCAAGAATTATTGGGACAGGCAAACACGGCGGGGGCGCTACGTAAGGCGCTGCACTTTAGTTTGGAAACTAATATTCGCAGCGTGCTGGCCAAACGGATCGCCATTCAAGGATCTGCAACCGCAAAAAACAACCGCTTATTGGAACGCCATGAAATAGACAATGGTGTCTATTGGACCAGCTACGATTTCTCTTCCAATAAGGGGCGGCAAAGCCTGGCCAGCCACCCGCTTGGCCCCCTGGGCAAACGCGCCTTCCGCCACAAGCTTAATGCCGTGCTTTATTCGCTGCCTAATGGCTTTCCGGCGTTTTACCTCAATGATGATGAAGGGCGCCGGTTGGTCGAGGCACCGCGTCGGATCTTGCGTGATAACGGGGCAGGGCGAGGGACAGGGGGGACAATTAGCGCCGCTAGTACCTGTCTATCGTGCCATAGTGACGGGCCAATAAAAATCTCTCCCACGGCGACACCGTTAGTCCTCAAGACCAAGCGTTTGAACCAGGCGGAGCAGACGGCGATTGAAGAATTATATGTTGATTTAGACGACATGAACGAGACCATCGTTGATGATGCCAAGTCAATGCGCGCCGCTTTCAAGCACGCCGGATTGCAGCAATATTCAAAGTTGCACGGCGTTGAGAGTATATCCGCATTGATGGAGCGGTATCGCCGGCCCGTTGATCTGGAAACGGCGGCGCTGGAGCTTCGGACCCGGCCAGAGGAATTGTCCAAGAGCTTGGTAAAACGGTCGCAAAAGTTTTTTGGGCTTGAGCGCCGTCTGCGCCAAGGCGGGGTTGCGCGCGAAGAGTTTGCCGCATTGTTCGGCGCGGTGTCGGCGGTGGTTGCAAAATCGCCGCGCCTAGATGGTGCGACACCGGGCGCACAGGTAGGGGGGGTGGCAGAAGGTTTGTCGGAGGGTTTGGCAGCGCCGCCGCAGAAGGGCAAACACAAGACACGAAAATTAGCCTTCTCCTTGTCGCTCTATTCCAACAAGTCCGTTTACAAACGCAATGATAGTGCACAATTTTGGGCCAGCACAACGCGCGATTGCAATCTGACCTTGATCAACATTGATACGCTGGGCCGGGGTACGGTGATCTTTCCCAATGACTTTCGCCCTGACAATAAACTCAAGGCGGGACAGCTATTAAAATTACCGGGTGATGGCGCTCCCTATCAATTTCGGCTGCGCGAAATCGGGTCTGAAAGAATTGTTGGCGTGTGCAATGTCGGGACCAAGTCGGCCGACGGCATAATGCATAATTTTGAGAAACAAAAATTCAGCAATCTGGGAAATTATCGCGCCTTTCTAGATAAAGCCCTGGCTAAGGAATGGACCGGCTATGCTATAGCGGCGCCCGTCCGCAAACGAAAAAGGCGCCGCCGCCGCAGACGCAAAACACCGCCCAAACCAAAGCCAACGAGTGTCAAAAACAAATTGCCATTGGTTCAAGCACGCAGTGCAATCATGTTTGATATTCGCTGAGGGGCGTGCGTGCGCACGAAGTGTAACGTGCGCATGAGGTGTTGCGCGCGTGTGCTGATGGATTGCCGCATCATAAGGCTCAATCGCCGCGCCGTTCCAGAAACTTTACCGTCAGATGTGCCCCGCCCCAGATCACCAGGGCGGCCAGCGCCATGGCCACCCATTCAAGCCAAGACGCGGTGCGCATATGCTCGCCCAGATATACGAACAAGATCGTAAGCGGCAAAATGCCGACGCCGGTGGTCCAGATAAATGTCCACCAGCCAATGCGTGTCAGACCCGCAACATAATTGATTAAGTTAAAGGCGATCACGGGAATGAAGCGGGCCAACAACAAAGCATT
>JAJRRE010000151.1 GCA_024279745.1 Alphaproteobacteria bacterium | reverse complement strand
CCGCGGATTTCCTGTTTCTCCAGATCGATCGAGATAATCGCATTGGCCCCGCGCTGGGCGTCGTCCATTAATTTGTCGACGTCTTCCTGCGCCAGCTTGATCGGCAAAATACCGTTCTTGAAGCAGTTGTTATAAAAGATGTCGGCAAAGTCCGGCGCGATTACGCAGCGAACGCCATAGTCCAGCAGCGCCCAGGGCGCATGTTCGCGCGACGAGCCACAGCCGAAATTATCGCCCGCGACCAGAATTTTGGGACCTCGATAAGCTGGTTTATTGAGCACGAAATCGGGATTTTCTTCGCCTTTATCGTCATAGCGCATCTCGAAAAACAAAGATTTGCCCAGTCCCGTTCGCTCAATCGTGGTGAGGAACTGCTTGGGGATAATCATGTCCGTGTCGACATTGATCATCGGCAGGGGAGCGGCAACGCCGTCCAGTTTGTTGAATTTATCCATGGGATCGATTGAGCCTCTTGAGACGGGCGGGAAAATGCTGGCCAGTTGATATGCGCTTCCCTTATACCCGCAAGCGCTCGGCCAGGGAACGAAAATATCCTTCCGCCTCCGCTAGATGATCAATCTGCCGCAAGGCCAGTTTGCGCGCCAGTGCCGGATCGCCTGCGCCCCCAACACCGTGAGCGGCCAATGCTTCCAGTCGCCGTTTGACCCCGGCCAGTTTGCGACCGTCCAAATGACGCTCCAGCAGGGCAACGATGTCTTCCACATAGCCTGAAATACGGCCAAACTCGCGCGAGGCGAGCCGGGCGACCTGCCGATTGTCGGGTTCGGCCTGGACCAAGGTCAATGCTCGCCCGGTACGCCCCAACGTCGCGGCGATGTCGTCGGCATAGCCGGCAATGCGTTTACGCCGCGATGCTTCCAGCCCGGTAAGCAGCTCCATCCAGCCATGCAGCACCTGCGCCAGTTGCAAAAAACGTTTTGTCAAATCGCTCAGACCCATCGCGCTCCACTCTCAAGGGTTAAATCAACCCCCAAAAAATCAAGGGTTAAGTCGCCCTAAAGAATAATGAGCCGCGCGCGCTGCGGGGATAAATTCTTGCGAGTATTGTAGATTGCTCGAACTAACTCATCTTGCGGATATCGACAAAATGACCGGCAAGAGCGGCGGCGGCGGCCATGGCAGGGGAAACTAGATGCGTGCGCCCATTGGGACCCTGACGGCCCTGGAAGTTGCGGTTTGACGTAGAGGCGCAGCGCTCATGGGGTTTGAGTTTGTCGGGGTTCATGGCCAGGCACATGGAACAACCCGGTTCGCGCCATTCAAACCCGGCGCCCAAAAAAATCTTATCGAGGCCTTCGGTTTCCGCCTGCTCTTTGACCAGACCGGAGCCGGGTACAATCATGGCGCCGACATGGTCAGCCACTTTGCCGCCTGCCGCGCGGATTACCTCGGCCGCCTCGCGCAGATCTTCAATGCGCCCATTGGTGCATGAGCCGATGAAGACTTTGTCGATTGAAATGTCGGTCATTTTGGTGCCGGCGGTCAGCCCCATATAAGCCAGCGAGCGTTCGACGGCGGCGCGCTGATTGTCGTCTTTGACAGCGGCGGCATCAGGCACCACGCCGGTAATTGGCACCACGTCTTCAGGGCTGGTACCCCAGGTTAACGATGGCGGTATAGCGGCGGCGTCAAGGGTGATTTCCTTATCGAACTGTGCGCCCTCATCTGTGCTCAGGGTCTGCCAATATGAAACGGCGGCCTCCCAGGCTGCGCCGCTCGGCGCTTTCGGGCGGCCCTTGAGATAAGCATAGGTTTTGTCGTCGGGCGCGATCAGCCCCGCGCGCGCGCCGCCTTCAACGGTCATGTTGCACACGGTCATGCGCCCTTCCATCGACAAAGCGGTGATGGCGTCGCCGGCGTATTCGATGACATGGCCGGTACCGCCGGCAGTGCCGATTTTGCCGATGATCGCCAATATAATGTCCTTGGCACCAACGCCCGGCGCCAATTCGCCCGATACCGTAACGCGCATATTCCTGGCTTTTTGCTGGATCAGGGTCTGGGTCGCCAGCACATGCTCCACTTCCGACGTGCCGATGCCGTGGGCCAGCGCGCCAAATGCGCCATGGGTTGAGGTATGACTATCGCCGCAAACAATGGTCGTGCCGGGCAGAGTAAAGCCCTGTTCGGGGCCGATGATATGCACAATGCCCTGCCGCTTGTCGTGCTCATCATAATACTCAATACCGAATTCGGCGACATTTTGGGCCAGCGTGTCGACCTGCAATTTGGCATCCGGCTCGGTAATGCCGCCGCTGCGATCAGTGGTTGGCACATTATGATCGACAACCGCCAGCGTTTTGCCCGGCGCGCGGACCTTGCGCCCCGCCGCGCGCAGGCCTTCAAAGGCTTGCGGGCTGGTGACTTCATGGATCAGATGACGGTCGATATATAGCAAGCAAGTGCCGTCGGGCTGCACCGCTACCGTGTGGTCATCGAAAATCTTGTCGTAGAGGGTCTTTGCCATTTGATCCTGGTCCGGTTGTTGTCGGTGCGCGTAGCTGCGAAGCAGTTCGGTTCACTGTTCGATGAGCAGAACTCAAGAAAAATTGCACCGATTGCGTGCCTGTTGGCGCCTTGATAGCGCCCCTTGCGGCCAAGATCAATATTTCCACTTCTTTGATTGCGCCACCAGAAAATCACGAAACACATTCAGCCGTTTGGATTTGCGCATCTCTTGCGCGTAGACGAAAAAGATCGGCAGTGCCGGCAACTCGATCTCGCGCAGTACGGGAACCAGATCAGTTTCGTCCTCGCTCAGAAAATCGGGAATTACGCCGATGCCCAGACCGGCGCGAATGGCGTGCTTCATGGCGACAACGCCATTGGCGCGAAATGCCGGTTTCAGCGGCTCACGGCCGTCGCGGCCCAATGTTTCCAGCAGATTAATGCCCGCCAAATGGTCCGGCGGATTCCCTGAGAAGCAAACCAGCCGGTGATGCTCCAGATCTGGTAGTTTTTGCGGGGCGCCGAAGCGGCGGATATATTGCGCGGAGGCAAACGCATGGGTCTGCATGGTGAATAGCGGGCGCCGGATCAGATCCGACTGCGTTGGAGCGCCAACCCACAGCGCCACGTCGGCCTGGCGCATGGCGATATCGATGTGATTATCCGACAGGACAAGTTCGGGCCGAATGTCCGGGTAGAGCTCAGCAAATTCGCGCAGACGCTGGGTTAGCCAGATCGAGCCCAGACCAACGGGTGCGGTGATGCGCAGCTCCCCTTGCGGGCGCGCGGTGGTGTCCGACAACATGGATTGCACGCCGTTGAGCTTCTCGATGATTTCACTAGCGGTGCGGTTTAATAATTCGCCCTGCTCGGTCAGCACGAGGCCGCGCGCGTGGCGGTGAAACAGCGTCGTGCTGAGGTCTTTCTCCAGCGCCGAGACCTGGCGGCTGACCGCCGATTGGCTCATATGCAATGTTTCGCCGGCATGGGTGAAACTGCCCGCCTGTGCCGCCGCATGGAAGATCCGAATTTTATCCCAGTCCATGCGCTTAGCGCTTTCTCGTTTGTTGCTGCCATTCAGGTGTTGCGGCAATTCAGCTCGAAATGGTTTCTTGTGCAGCGCCTCGTATTTGCTGGGCCGCTGTAACACGCCCTGGCCGCCGCCGAATCTCTAGCTTTCGCCCTAACCCTCGTCCTGCTCGGCGAGAAACTTCTCCGCCTCCAGCGCCGCCATGCAGCCCAGGCCGGCAGCTGTTACCGCCTGGCGATAGATATCGTCGGTGACATCGCCGGCAGCAAAAACGCCGGGAATGGAGGTCGCGGTTGAATCTGGTTTGGTCATCAGATATTTGCCGCGCTTCATTTCCAGCTTGCCGGTAAATAATTCGGTCGAGGGCGCATGGCCGATGGCAATGAATACACCGTCGGCTTTGACATCGCTAACGGCGTCGGTTTTGACATTCTTGATCCTGGCGCCCGTCACAATTTTGGGGCTGTCATCGCCGACCACTTCTTCCAGCACGCTATCCCAGACCACCTCGATCTTCGGGTTCTTGAACAGCCGGTTTTGCAATATTTTTTCCGCGCGGAAACTGTCGCGGCGATGCACGATTGTGACTTTGGAAGCGAAATTGGTCAAGAACAATGCTTCTTCAACGGCGGTGTTGCCGCCGCCGATGACCAGAACCTCTTTGCCACGATAGAAAAAGCCGTCGCAAGTGGCACAGGCTGAAACGCCGTGGCCTTTATACTCTTCTTCACTGGGCAGACCGAGCCAGCGCGCCTGCGCCCCGGTACAAATGATGAGCACGTCGCAGGTAAATGTGTTGCCCGAATCGCCAGTTAACTTGAACGGGCGCGCGCTAACATCCACGTCGGTAATGTGGTCGGAGATGATTTTCGTGCCGACATGCTCCGCCTGCCCCTGCATCTGTTCCATCAGCCACGGCCCCTGGATCATTTCAGCAAAGCCGGGATAATTTTCAACTTCCGAGGTGATAGTGAGCTGACCACCCGGCTGTATGCCTTGAATCACAACCGGCTCAAGCATGGCCCGCGCGGCATAGATCGCAGCGGTATAGCCGGCGGGGCCGGAGCCGAGAATAAGCACGGGAGCGTGGGTATTGGTGGTCATCAGGTGTCGTCCATTGGTTCAGATTAATAAGGGGGCCGCGAAACCAAATTCGTATCGATAGTCCCATGAGAGCCTACCGCCCCGCAGCCCAGGCAAAAGGCCGGCGGAGTGAACAAGATATATTGGTGACTTTTGCCGCTCCGGCAAGGGCTGAGATTGAGGCAATGCGCCCCAGCTCACGTAATTAGCGTTTCTGTCCCCGGTTTTCTACCGCTGATCAGGCCCCGCCTTGTACGCGCGGGGGGAAAGGGACGTGCGGTGCAACCTCGCCCCACGCTGTCCCGTCGTACCATCCCATGCCGTGCCACCCCCACATTCAGATCAGTCGCAGGCCCTTCATGCTGGTATGGCCCTCTTTGCCGACGATGATGTGGTCATGTACGTCAATGCCGAGATTTTTCGCGGCGATCATGATCATCTTGGTCATGTCGATATCGGCACGCGACGGCGTTGGATCTCCTGACGGGTGATTATGCACCAAAATGATAGCGGTGGCGGAATGCTCCAGGGCCCGCTTGACCACTTCGCGCACATAGACCGGCGTATGATCAACTGTGCCTTCTTGCTGCACTTCATCGGCGATCAGGCGGTTGCGCTTGTCGAGGAACAGAATACGGAACTGCTCGCGGGTTTCAAAGCCCATGGCGGCGCGGCAATAGCCCACCACGGCATCCCAGGAGCCAAGCGCTGGTTTTTGCATAATCTCGCCGCGCATCACCCGCAAAGCCCCCGCGCGTAGCAGTTTCAGCTCGTCAACCACACTATCGCCGACGCCATCGATTTCTTTCAGGCGCGCAATCGGTGCATTGATAACCTCGGCAAAGGAGCCAAACCGGGCGATCAACCGTTTTGCCAGTGGTTTGGTATCGCGGCGCGCCATGGCGCGAAACAATATCATTTCCAGCAATTCATAATCAGGCAGGGCGTCGGCGCCGCCTTCGCGAAACCGTTTACGCAAGCGCTGGCGATGCCCGGCATTGGGGTTGGTGGTTGCGCCATTTTTTGCCGTGGCTGAGTTTTTTGTTGCTACTTCCGGTTTGGCTTTGGACTTGGACTTGGCCT
>JAJRRE010000150.1 GCA_024279745.1 Alphaproteobacteria bacterium | reverse complement strand
TTATGGTGTGCTTAACCAACGGCTGGGACAAACGGACTCTGTGGCGGGAGACTATTCTATTGCCGACATTGCCATCTGGCCTTGGGTTTCGCGTTTTCCCTATCAGCAAATTAATTTGAATGAGTTTGCAAATGTAAAGCGTTGGTATCTGGCCATTGCCGCCCGTGAGGCTGTGCGCAAGGGACACGGCGTCCCGGTTAAAGACGATATCCCGATGCCGGACTAGATGTTCGCAAGGGGGCAATACTTTCGCTCGACGGTATAAATATTTTGGATTAATTGCCTTAGTGACGGCACCGCCAGGCGAGCATGAGGGCCTTGTTGCATAAAAAAATCCTCGCTTCCCTGGGAGAAGGAAGCGAGGATTTTTTGTCAATTGGGAAACGCGTCATTTGGGAGACGTGTAGTTTTTAAACGGGCATGTTGGGAGACATGTATTGCAAGTGGGGCGTCGTGTGTCAGGCGTTGGCGCCGCTGCCCAGGGTGTGGCAGGGCGGCCTTGGGAAAAGAGTTAGCCCCTGGGAGCAAAGGCTAGTTGGGAGAAACTGATCATAAAGTTAGGCGACGTTTGCATGCCGACATGAGATGCATTTGATTTTAAAAGCGATGCGACCATGATAACGCTGGCCAGGGCAAAGCATAGAAATGCTGCATATTTGGCAAACCGCCAAATTTTGCTTTCGAGTTTATCTGCTGCACTCATGTCCATCGCCTTGGGCTTCGCTTCGCTTGTTGTCGTCTTACGTTAGCAAAGTAGTAACAGATAATGAAAGGTTAGTCACGGTTCGCCTGTTGCTAGAGTTAAGTACCAAACCGTTAATTTAACCTATCATTAACCCCGCGCCGTTGGGCTTTGACTAAACATGGGTGTGGGGTGCGGGGTGCGGGGTGCCGGGGTCCGTGTGTCTGTGACTCCACGCCGGGTGCCCAGTGATCTGGGCCCCATGATTTATGTTTGAATGCCGCCCGGGTTTTGCTCCGCAACGCAACTCTCTATTGGCGCAAACAGTGTGAATGGTATTCAGCTTGTGTATTCAGCCGGGGAAAGCTGCGCTATTTGCCGTGAGTTTCAGCGCAAACCAGACTAAATTCCAAAGATGAAACTGATTCGGCAGATGACAGCTTGAAAAGAGCAAAATGAACGTGGCACGCAATTTGATCAACTATGTCTATGGCTTCGCCGGATTTTTGGCGGCAGCGCGTACCGCGCGCAATTCGAGCATGGCGACTATTGCATCAGACAGTGCCGCCCCCGCGCCCCAGATGCCCCGCCGCCTCATGATCGGGCGGCCCGCGCTGGTGCTGCTGACTTTGGTTGTGATCATGTCGGGGCAGGCGGGGCAGGCCCTGGCTGAGCAGCGATTTGCGCTGGTCGTCGGAAATTCTAATTATCGTTTGCAGCGCCTTGCCAATCCGCAAAATGATGCCCGTTTGATTGCCAAAACATTGAGCGCGCTGGGGTTCAAGGTCACCACATTAATCGATGCCAATCAGCGCGCGATGCGCCGTGCGATGTTGCGCTTTAGCCGTGATTTGCGCGCCAGTAATGCGGTTGGTCTGTTTTACTATGCCGGGCACGGCGTGCAGGTTGACGGCGTCAATTATCTGATTCCGATCGGCGCCAACATTGTCGATGAGAGTGAAATACCTGTCGAAGGTTTAAGCCTCAACCAGATGTTCCGGACCATGGAGCGCTCGGCCAATCGGATCAACATTGCGATCCTGGATGCGTGCCGCAACAATCCTTATGCCAGCTCCGTGCGCGGCGGCGGGGTGCCTGGGCTGGCACCAGTGTTGGCGCCAAGCGGCTCGTTCATTGCTTATGCCACGGCACCCGGCGCGGTGGCCTATGACGGCAAGGGCAAGAATAGCCCCTATACCTTGGCGCTCAGTCAGGCCTTGCGTAATCCTGGCATTGCTATTGAAGAAGTCTTTCGTCGCACCCGCCGCAAAGTGCTGGCTGTAACCAAGGGCAAACAAACGCCATGGGAAAGCTCGTCGCTGACCGGTGTGTTTTACTTCAAGCAAAAGCCCGCCGATCTGGAAGCCAATGAACGGCGCGCGCGCGGCCAGGCATCCGGGTTGAGTGCGCAGCAATTACGCGAAGTCATCGCCTGGCGCAAAGCCCAGGACGCCAAGACCGGTGCGCTTTATCAAAAGTTTGTTGAAGACTATCCAGAAGGAATATTTGCCGAGTTGGCCCGCATCAAATTAAGCGCGCTTGAACGCGGCGCAGGCGGCAATAGCGGCGGCGCAGGCGCGAAAGACAACTCGGGCGGTGCCAATTGGACCGGCGCAATTTCGCAAGGAGAAGCAGCGGGCGCGCGCTCGAACACTGCAAACGCCGCAACGGCTGGAAAGCTCACTGATTTGGCATTGGCAGCTTTGGGCAAGAACGATCTGGAAGGCGCGCTTGTGCACTTGCAACAGGCGGCGAAGCTGGGCTCAAGCGATGCCATGTACCATTTGGGCAAACTTTACGACAAAGGCCACGGGGTGCCGCGTTCGCTAGCGATCTCCGCCAGTTGGTATCGCGCCGGCGCCGATCTGGGACATGGCGCATCGATGGGCGCTCTGGGCAACATGTATGAGTTTGGCGAGGGCGTGGAGCGCAATCTGGCAAATGCATTGCGGCAATATCAAATGGCCGCAGAAAAAGGCGACCCAAACGGTATGACCTCACTGGCATTTTTATATGCCACCGGAAAAGGTGTAGCGCGCGAGCCGCAACTGGCGCGTAAATGGTATCGTGCGGCGGCGGTTAAGGGCAACAAACGCGCCATGTTTAATCTGGCCTTAATGCAGATTAGGGGACAGGGCGGGCGGATCAATTATAATGACGCTGCCAGCTGGCTAACAAAGGCGGTGGCAAAAGGTCATTCGGGCGCAATGCGGCAATTGGCGGCTCTGCATGAAGAGGGCAAGGGCGTCGCCAAGGCCCCGCAGATTGCCTCGCAATTACTGCTGCGCTCGTTCAAAGCAGGGAATAAGGATGCGCGAACGGATTTGTTGGTGCGGCCGGAAACCTGGAGCCGGGCGACCCGCCGCTATGTGCAAAAGGATCTGAAACGGCGCGGTGTGTATAAGGGGCGGACGACGGGGACGTTCGGGCGGCGGACGAAGAATGCGTTGCTGTCGTTGAAATTAGATGCTTCAGTGCGATGAGTTAGCGCGGGTTTTGATCAAACTATTCCCAATCTTATTGAGCCAAATTGCCGGCATCAAAGGGTTTGCATAGCCAAAACGCGGTTGCGCGGGTTAAGCTGCGAGTAGTTCTTCACAAAACCATCAGCGAGGACGCGTGGACGATCAGGCCCCAACACCGAAAACGCAGACAGCCCAGACAGCCCGGACAGCCCGGACCAGAACACAGCAGGCCGAGTCTGCGCCAGCGTTGAGCCAAGCGTCAAGCCAAGCGTCAAGTGTTGGCGACAGGGCAACAGTCGCGGCCTGGGATGTGCCGACACGGGCATTTCATTGGCTGCTCACCGCCATGATCATTGCGGCCGTCCTGACACGAAAATTCGGCGATCTGGAATTGTTCTGGCACAAGCTCAACGGCTATGGTGTCTTGATCCTTGTGCTGTACCGGCTGCTCTGGGGCGTTGTCGGCGGCTCAACCGCTCGGTTTAGCGCGTTT
>JAJRRE010000149.1 GCA_024279745.1 Alphaproteobacteria bacterium | reverse complement strand
TTGGCGACTTTTGAGCTGAAATAAGAAACAAGTTCGGGGCCGGGCGTAACGGATGTGACGTAGCGGCGAATGATGATATCGAAATCAAAACTTTTCACGCGCCGTTCAAATTGGGCGCTGTCAATTATGCGGATCGATGCGTTAATGCCGATGGCTTTCAGGTTTTTGGCATATGGTCCAATAATGCGTTCGAAACTTTTCTCATAAAGTAAGAATTCGATGTCCAATGTTTTGCCGTTGGCGTCGAGCATTTTGAGCCCGCTGGATGAGCGTTGCAGGGTCCAGCCGGCCGCTTTCATCAAACCTATCGCCTGGCGCAGCAAAGATCGATCACTGCCCGAGCCATTGCTGGCAGGCGGGCGGTAAGGCATGGCAAAAACTTCTGCAGGTAGTTTGGCGCGAAAGGGTTCCAGTAGTTTAAGCTCGCCGGCGGACGGCTTGCCAACAGCTTTCATATTGGAATTTTCAAAGTAGCTTTCTGTGCGTTTATAGAGATTATAGAACAGGTTTTTATTGGTCCATTGAAAGTCGAACGCCATGTCGAGCGCGCGGCGCACGCGCGGATCAGACAGTTTTGCGCGGCGTGTGTTGAGGAAAAATCCCTGCGCGCCGCCTAATCGCTGGTCAGGCAAGGTCAGGCGAATTATGCGGCCGTCCTTAACCTGTGCAATATTATAGGCCGTGGCCCAGTCCTTTGAGGTGAACTCTTCGCGCAGATCATAGGTGCCGTTTTTTAGATTGATCAACTCAGCCGCACGCTCGCGAAAATATTCATAGCGCAACGTGCTGAAATTATAACGCCCGCGATTGACCGGCAAGTCCTTCGCCCAATAGTCTTTGCGCAATGTGTATTCAACGAATTTTCCTTGCGCAAATCGGGTCAGTTTATAGGGGCCGGAACCGAGCGGTGCTTGCAAGGTGGTCTTGGTGAAATCGTTGCTGTTGTAGTATTTTTTCGACAAGATTGGTAGGCCGGCGACGATCAGCGGCAGATCGCGCACCAGTTTACCCTTGAAGGTAAAGCGAATGGTCAGCGGATCAATCACCTGGGCTGCCACGACATTGCGCATGGAGATACGGTAGCTGGGATGGCCTTTCGATTTTAGTATATCGAATGAGAATTTGACGTCGGCGGCGCGCAAAGGGGAGGCGTCGGAGAATTTTGCGGCTTGCCGCAGTTTGAACGTCACTGAAAGTTTATCGGCTGCCACATCCGCAGATCTAGCAATCAACCCGTAAACCGCATCGGGCTCGTCATCGGCGCGCACCATCAGCGAATCGAACATTAAACCCAAACCCTGCGCCGCATCGCCCTTGAGAATAAACGGATTGAAACTGTCGAAGGAACGAATGGCGCCCGTGCCGATCATCGCCAGTTTGCCGCCCTTTGGCGCCTTGGGGTTTACATATTCAAAATGCTTGAAGTCGGCGCGGTATTTCAATTCGCCAAATGCGGACAGGCCGTGCGATGGCACTGCAACCGCTGCCGATAAATTAGCGGGCAAAAGAGCGCTGGCGACAAGAAGACAACATGCGGCTAGCGGGAGTATCAGATGGCTTGTAAGCGCGCGTCTTAAGCTGTAGTCGCATGATGTCATTGTCAGTCTCCTGGTCCCTAATCGGCGCGGGAAAGCTTCAACAAAATTCTGCCTCCCGCCTAGTGCCAACCTGAAGGGGCCCGGGGTGGCGACGGCGTTACTTGGACTGCACCGCGTCGAGCTTTTTAGCAGCTGCTTGATCATACCACCAGGCGCGTAGAAAAGCGACGGACTGCGACGGTTGGCGCGCTGGTTGACCAAACTTCTCCCACATGGCAATGCGCTCAAAGGGGACAAACCATTGCGGTACGACATAGTGGCTCCACAGCAGAACCCGGTCGAGGGCATGCGTTGCCGTAATCAAGCCTTGGCGATCCTTGGCGAAGATGATGTGGTCGATCAATTTGTCGATGGCCGGGTTTTTAATGCCGATAACATTACGGCTGCCTTTGCGATCTGCTGCGGCGCTTCCCCAGAACTCACGTTGCTCATTGCCCGGCGAATGCGACTGGGCAAAGCTGCCGACCATAATATCGAAATCGAAAGATTTGACGCGCCGTTGATATTGCGCGCTATCGACAACGCGCACGCTTGATTTAATCCCCAGCAATTGCAGTTTGCGCGAATAGGGCAGAACGACTTTTTCAAACGTTGGGCTTTGTAGCAAAAATTCGATTACAAATTTTTTGCCGTCTTTGTTGCGCAAAACTGCTTCGGTTTTTTGAGCGCGCAAACCAATTGTTGTCATGGCCGAGCAGAGCATCCCGCAATCGGGATCTTTGATCGCCACCTTGCGTAGCGTCCAGCCGGCCTCGGTGAGCAGTTTTTGTGCCTGTTGTAAATGTTTGCGCAGGTCGCCGGACACCTTGTTGACGGGATTCTTGAACACGGTTGTGAACACTTCATTGGGGATTTTTCCGCGCAACGGCTCAAGCAATTTCAGCTCGCCCTTACTTGGCAGGCCGCTTGAGGCCAGTTCGGTATTCTCGAAATAGCTGCTGGTGCGAGTATATTGATTGTAGAATAAATTCTTATTAGCCCATTCAAAATCAAAAGCCAGATTCAGCGCCTGGCGAACCCGCGCATCGTT
>JAJRRE010000148.1 GCA_024279745.1 Alphaproteobacteria bacterium | reverse complement strand
CTTAAGGTTGGTCACGACAGTCAAACAGAGTTTGCAAAAGACATTTTTGACCCGTCTCTTTTTACTCTGTCTTCACGTCACATCTGTACGGACGTTGCCGTTATGAACTTGTTGTTTCTATGACACCAAGCCTATTGCAGCGTGCGAGTTCTGTCCCGGCGACCAATTGTTGCAGGCAATCATATTTTTATGATCGAAGCACATTTCGGCAAAGAGACTGGCAGGCTGGCAGGATGATCGCCTGGGGGCGCCGGGTTTATTGCCGACTGCTTCTTAACCGTTGCGCGGCGCCTTAAATGCTTCTCGAACCTTAGTCCTTTAACCGTTGGCCGCACGCGGTGCCCGCTTGGTTTTCACAGCCGCGCTAAGGGCCTTGGTCTTGCGGGTATTGGAGGCGGCATTGGCTATCAATGTATCGATTGGAAGCTCTTTATCCCAATAGGGCTGATTGCCATAGAGCTCGGAAAGAAATTCGATGAAAACGCTGACCTTGGCCGGCATGAAATCACGGCACGGATACACCGCATAGATCGAAACATTGTCGGAGCCGCGATAATCGGGCAAAACGACCTGCAACGCGCCAGAGGCCAATTCCGGGCCGATATCCCATATCGAGCGCAAACCCAGGCCAAGGCCGGATAGCAAAGCCTGACGAACAAATTCGCTGGAATTAGACCTGATATTGCCTTTTAGTTTAATCTGGGTTGTGCCGTCGGGGCCCTCTAAACGCCAATAATCCTGTGCGCCGGCGGAAAGGCAATTGTGATATTCCAGTTCACCCAGTGTTTCCGGGGTGCCGTTTTTGTCCAGATAGTTTGGAGCCGCGCAAATAACCCTGGTATCAGGCGCCAGTTTTTTTGCGACCAGCGAAGAATCTTGTAATTGGCCAATTCTGATCGCCAAGTCGAAGCCTTCACGAATAATGTCGGAGAAATTATCAGTCAGATGAAAATCAAGCTCGATTTCGGGATATTTGTTGAGGAAATCGGGCAGATATGGCGCAATATGCAGCCGGGAAAAAGACGTCGGCGCCGTGACTTTCAGCTGGCCGCGCGGTTTGGTATTACGGCGCGATACGAAATCTTCGGCCTCATCGATCAGGCTGAGAATATCAACCACGCGTTTGAAATAGCCGTCACCCGTTTCAGTCAACGTCAATTGCCGCGTCGTGCGTTGAAACAATCTGGCGCCGAGGCGCTCTTCAAGCAGGCTGACACGTTTGGATACTACGGCTGGGGAAAGACCCATTTCTCGCCCGGCAGCCGACATGTTGCCGGTACGGGCCACCCGTGCAAAGATTTCAAGATCGGTGATCGCGGTCACGCTGTACATTCCTTTTTTTGGCAGATCGCGCTTTGACTTTTTAGATCAGGCGTTGTCTAGAAGTGGATCGTGCTCAGCAGTCTTCTTAACGTTTCATTGGTCGTCAGACTATAGCCGTCAGACTATGATCGTCCTGTAGTCGCCAGACCATGATTGTCGTTGGATCCTTGGCCATTTATGTTTGTGAGGCCTAGGACTTTATATAATTTGGAAACTATGACTCACGGTGTCCAAACTGTGTCAGCCGGCGCGCGCGATGACACGAGTGTTTCAATGAAAAATATATAAAGGCGAGAGAAATTTTAAAACATTGAAACTAAAGAAAAAAAGTGCGTCAAGTTGGCTCATGCCGAAATTTGGCGCCAATTGTGTTACAACAAAGATGTCATTAGTGCCAAATTGCACCTGTGATCAGCCCCAGGTAAACCGAAAACATGCCAAATCCATCCCTACCCGAGTCGGATCGCACAATAATCACGCATCAAAGTGTGATTTTGAGGGATTTGCAGCGGCTGATCGGGCAGGCCAATGTAATCGGCGATAGTTGCGGTCGGGCGGTCTTTGAGGCCGATGCTTATGAAGATGTCCGCTGCACGCCGCTTGGCGTCGTAATGCCTGGGTCGACAGCCGACGTCGCGCGCGTCCTGGCCTATGCCAGCGAAAACCGCATCAAGATTGTCGCGCGCGGTGGAGGAACCAGCGCCACCGGGGCGGCCGCTCCCACAGCCGACGCCATTGTTGTGTGTCTGTCACAGCTGAATTCGGTCATGGATATCGATCTGTCCAATCGAACCATGCGCGCGCAAGCCGGGATCACAACCAAAGCCCTGTCGCAAGCGGCGGCTGAACATGGATTTTTCTTCGCTCCCGACCCGAGCAGTGCCCCAGCCTGCACGCTTGGTGGAAATATTGCGACAGATGCGAGCGGCTCGCATGGATTGAAATACGGTACCACCGCCACGCATTTGTTGGGCGTAACATTGGTGACGATTGACGGCGAGATCCTGCAAATTGGCGGCTCTTATCTTGACGGCGCCGGCTTTGATTTGCTTGGCTTGGTGTGCGGTTCCGAAGGGCAATTTGGAATAATCACGGAAGCCACTGTCCGAATATTGGCAAAACCTGAAATCTGCCGCCCGGTATTGCTCGGTTTCGCGTCGGTGCAGGCGGCGGGCCAATGTGTGGCGGCCATCTTAAAGGCTGGATTTGTGCCTACAGCCATCGAGTTCATGGACCGGGCGGCGATCGAGGCTTGCGAAGCCTACACCAATGCCGGTTATCCAACCAATGCCGAGGCATTGATCATCGTCGAGATGGAAGGATCAATGGGCGAAATTTCGTCGCTGCTATCGAAAATTGTTGAAACGGCTAAAACTTACGGCCCGAATGTGGTGCGGGTTGCGCAAAATGAAGAACAAAGCGCGGCAATCTGGAAGGGCCGTAAAAGTGTGTTTGGCGCCATCGCCGCCGAAAATGAAACCAGGTGGCTGGATGGCGCCATTCCGCTGGGCCGACTTGCGGAAGTCATGCAGGCAATTGGCGAAATCTGTGCCCGTCATGGCTTGCGCGCAGTTAACATTTATCATGCCGGCGATGGCACGTTGCATCCAATTATTTTTAAAAAGGATGACAGCACACAAGGGCGCGAGGCTTTGGGGTTGGCAGGGGAAGAAATATTGCAATTATGCGTTGATGTCGGCGGCGCGTTGAGCGGCGAAAATGGTATTGGGTTGGAAAAAAGAGATCTGATGCACGTGCAGTTCACACAAGAGGATTTGGCATTGCAAAAGCGGATTAAGACCGCTTTTGATCCAAGCTGGCTACTCAATAGTGGAAAGATGTTTCCACTTGCCGGGCGCAATGTTGCCGTCCGCAGCACTTAGGGGACCGCCGATGTATCCGATGATGAGACCGGCGGATGTGACGGAGCTGTCACGGCTGATACTCGACGCTAATGCCAATAATACCGTTTTGGAATTGATGGGGGCGGGATCAAAACGAGTGATCGGCCGGCCGGGCGATGCGGCAATCAGTATTTCGACGTCGTCCCTGCGCGGGGTCAGTTTATATGAGCCGGGCGAAATGATCATGGCCGCCCGCGCCGGTACGCCGCTTGTACACATCGAGGCGCAATTGGCGCGCCAGGGGCAGATGCTTGGATTTGAACCCATTGATATTGGACCGCTGATCGGCTTTGAAGCGGGGCAGGGGACAATCGGCGGTGTGCTGGCGAGCAATCTTTGCGGCGCACGGCGGATTTCCAGCGGTGCCTTGCGCGATCATGTGATTGGCGTAAGCGGGGTCACCGGGCGCGGCGATGTGTTCAAGACCGGCGGGCGCGTCCTCAAGAACACATCGGGCTATAACCTGTCGCGCGCTTTAAGCGGCAGTTGGGGAACATTGGCCGTCTTTGCCGAGATAGCCTTCAAGGTTGTGCCCAGTCCCGAAGAGACCGCCACGTTGTTGTTTCTGGGTCTGCCCGATGAAATTGCCGTCGAAGTTTTATGTGCGGCCATGGCCTCGCCCTATGAGGTGTCGGGGACGGCGCATTTGCAAAAGAACCTGGTTGAGCGGCTTTGGCATGAGGGTGTGCGCGCGACAAAAGAGCCGGTAACCGCCTTGCGGATAGAAAATTTCTCACGCCTGGT
>JAJRRE010000147.1 GCA_024279745.1 Alphaproteobacteria bacterium | reverse complement strand
GATCAATCTAACGGAGACCAAATTGAGTATTTCACAAGTCGATCCGGGGATGAACCCCTCACGCGAAGACTTCGCCGCTCTGCTGGAAGAGAGCTTCGGCGATTCTGAAGCCTTTGAAGGCAGTGTCGTCAAAGGCAAAATCATAGCCATCGAAAAAGATCTGGCCGTGATTGATGTCGGCCTGAAAATGGAAGGCCGTGTGCCTTTGAAAGAATTTTCGGTGGCCGGCAAGGCGCCCGATCTGAATGTTGGCGATGAAGTCGAAGTCTACCTGGACCGCATGGAAAATGCGCTGGGTGAAGCGGTGCTGTCGCGTGACAAGGCGCGGCGTGAAGAAAGCTGGATCCGGCTTGAGAAACAGTTTGAAGCTAATGAAAAAGTCGAAGGCGTGATCTTCAACAAGGTCAAGGGCGGCTTTACCGTTGATCTTGACGGCGCTGTCGCCTTCCTGCCCGGCTCGCAGGTCGATATCCGCCCCGTGCGCGATATCACCCCGCTGATGCATCAGCCGCAGCCGTTCCAGATCCTGAAGATGGATCGCCGCCGCGGTAACATCGTGGTGTCTCGCCGCGCCATCCTCGAAGAGACCCGCGCCGAGCAGCGCTCCGAAATTGTTGGCCGCCTGAAGGAAAAAGACATCATCGAGGGTGTGGTCAAAAACATCACCGATTACGGTGCCTTTATTGATCTGGGCGGTATTGACGGCCTGCTGCATGTCACCGATATGGCTTGGCGCCGGGTTAATCATCCGTCCGAAATCGTCACGGTTGGCGATACGGTAAAAGTGCAGATCATCCGCATTAACATGGACACGCAGCGGATCTCGCTGGGCATGAAGCAGCTGCAGGAAGATCCATGGGATTCCATCGAAGCCAAATATCCAGTCGACTCGCGCTTTAAAGGCACCGTTACAAATATTGCCGATTATGGTGCCTTTGTTGAGCTGGAGCCGGGCGTTGAAGGCCTGATCCATGTTTCTGAAATGAGCTGGACCAAGAAAAACATCCATCCAGGCAAGATCGTTTCAACCTCCCAGGAAGTTGAAGTGCAGGTGCTTGATGTTGATCCACAAAAACGCCGGATCTCACTTGGCCTGAAGCAGACCCAGGACAATCCTTGGGAAGTCTTTATTGGCTCCCATCCCAAGGGTGCTGAAGTCGAAGGCCCGATCCGCAACATCACTGAGTTCGGCCTGTTCATCGGGCTTGAAGGCGGCGTTGACGGCATGGTGCATTTGTCTGATCTGGATTGGGATAAATCCGGCGACGATGCCATCAAGGAGTACAATAAAGGCGATACGGTTAAAGCCGTCGTGCTTGATGTCGACAGCCAGAAAGAACGCATTTCGCTTGGCATTAAACAGCTTGGCGGCGATCCCATGGAAAGCCTGGGCGATGTCAAACGCGGCCAGCCGGTTACCTGCGAAGTCACCGCAGTGCAAGAGGCTGGTCTTGAGGTCAAGATCATGGACACCGATATGTCGTCCTTTATTCGTCGCGGAGATCTGTCGCGTGACCGCTCCGAGCAGCGGCCAGAGCGCTTCTCCGTTGGCGATAAGGTCGATGCGTTCGTGACCACCATCGATAAAACGGCGCGCCGCGTCGGTGTCTCGATCAAAGCGCTGGAGATTGCTGAAGAGAAAGTAGCCGTCGAGCAATATGGCTCGTCTGATTCCGGCGCGTCACTGGGTGAAATCCTGGGCGCTGCCATGAAGAAAAAAGATGGCGATGAATAGCTTTTTGCCATAGAATAATCGGCAATAGCAAAGACGGGCAGCTGGCAAGTAGCAGGCTGCCCGTTCTTATATGACGCGCGCGCTGCGGTAGCGTAACCTATCCTACCGGGCGCGCGGCGTTGAGGAGATTGCAATGAGCCTGGATACAGAAGCGGTTTTGGATCGGCGGCTGCTCAAGCGGCGTTTGAGTTTTTGGCGCATCACAGCGCTGGCAACTGTTCTGGCCGGGATCGGCATCTATGGGTTCTCTTTCACCGACAAGGCCTCTTTCGCGGCCAAGGATCAGATTGCCCGCGTATCGATTGTCGGCATGATACTGGAAGACCGCGCGCAATTAAAAATGCTGCGCAAGATTGCCAATGACGATCATGTCAAAGCCCTGCTGCTTTATGTGAACAGTCCCGGCGGCACGACAACCGGCGGCGAAGCGCTCTATGAAGCCTTGCGCGCGGTATCAAAGAAAAAGCCGGTGGTGGCGCAGTTCGGCACCGTTGCGGCATCGGCAGCCTACATCGCCGGGCTGGGCAGCGACCATATCGTGGCGCGCGGCAACACAATCACCGGCTCCGTTGGGGTGATATTCCAATGGGCGGAAGTCTCAGAGCTGCTCGGCAAGCTTGGTGTGAAATTCAACGAAGTGAAATCCGGCTCGATGAAGGCGGAACCGTCGCCGTTTAAGCCGATCACCGCAGAAGGCCAGCGCGTGGCCGAAGAAATGGTCAGCGAATCGCAAAAATGGTTTCTTTCGCTAGTGACGCAGCGGCGTAAGATTGATACCAAGTCCATCTTCGGGCTTGAGCAGGGACGTATTTTTTCCGGCCGCGAAGCTAAGCGGCTTAAGCTGATCGATGAAATCGGCGGCGAAGATCAGGCCATTGCGTGGCTGGAGACTAAAGCCAAAAACAAGATTG
>JAJRRE010000146.1 GCA_024279745.1 Alphaproteobacteria bacterium | reverse complement strand
TAGATTATCGGCAAAATCACTAAAGTTCGGCGAGCGCGCGACCGGCAATGCGGCCCTGGCCATGTCTTTGCGGGATGGCAAACTGCTGGCCGATATTGCCGAGATAGAATTTGAAGGAGGCCGCGGCAACGGGCAATTAACGGCTGATATGAGTGGCCACATTCCCCGCTTTGCCGTTCGCAGCCATTTGGAAGACACCGAAATTTCCAGCATTATTAGTGGCTTTACCAATATGTCACTGCTGCAGGGCGAGGGCCAACTGACGTTAAAACTGCAAGGCTGGGGCTCTACCCTCAAGCAGCTAACCCGAACTATTAGCGGGAAATTGCAATTGATTTTATCCAAAGGCGGATCAATTGGTGTCAGCCCGCGCGCAATGTTTGATGCCACGAAAAAATCCAGCTTCAAGGGCTGGAGTGCCGTTCTCGACGACACCGCTTTGCAGCAGATGAATGTGGGTTTCATCGCTAAAAATGGTGTGTTTCGCATTTCGGGCATGACCGGCATGATGCAAAATCAAATAATTTCATGTCGCGGCAAAATTGATCTGCCAAAACAGCTAATTCACATGGAAATTTCGATGGCCGATAAGGCACAAAATACGCCAAAGCCCCCGCAAAGCGTAGTACATTTGCGCGGCCCCTGGACAGACCCCAAGTTCTGGCAGGAACGGCGCTAAGCGCAAGCTTCCACAGCCCTAAGTACGTGCTCCACATTTTAGGGCTCAAAGCGCTCTATCATAGGGCCATGATTTGTTGTGCGCCGCCCTTACAAAGCTTAACGGTTGGTGATCGAACCGCAAGAGACGGGAGGGTTGGCTGAGCGCAGCACTGCCGCCACTCTGCCGCCGCCCTGCTGTCACCTGGCGGCCTGTTGGTCGGGCGGCCTGTTGGTCTGTTGGCTGATCCGGCGACATCGTTTGCTGAAAAGCCCGCCCCGTCGGAGCACCTTCAGCGGCGTGAGATCGACAATCTTTCCGGCTTGCTACCAACAGCCGACCACCATTCGGTTACTTTCATGCACATCTCGGCGCGTCTTACCTGACAAAATGCCTTGCCGTGGTCAAATTTTTCCAACAAAAAGAATACAGTGAAATATTACTCTTGCACCAGACGCACAAGCCTGCATTGTGTGAGCGCTTTGAGTGACAATTATATCAAGGCCGCTTTCAGCCCGCCATCACATAAGACCTCGGTTTTCGCCAAGTGATTTTGCAACAGCGATTAGGAAACGAATATGACGCCGTCCCGTTTGAAACGCCCTGCCATCCTTGCTCTGTCACTGCTGATATGCCAGTCCGCCCTCACAAACGCCCAAACCACCACATCTGCAGATGCCGCGCTTGAGCGCCGTGCCCTGGCCGCAGCCGCTGATTGGCAAGCCGGCGCGGAACGGCGAGCGGCCCTGCGCGCGCAGCTTAAACGCGCCGCGCAATTGGCCCGTCAGGCTGAGCTCGACGCTGAAGACAAGAAGGCCGAACTTGAGATTGAGGCAAGAGCGAAGAAAAAAATTGCCGCCTTCGCGCTTAGGCAATTGATGCAAGCAAACAATGAGCGCGAAACGGCCGCCGCCAAAGATTGGCAAGTCGGCGAAACTCGGCGCGAAAATTTACGTTCGGCTTTAAAAGCCGGCGCAGGATACGATGGCGCTCCAAAACGGCAAACAATCGCCGCGCAGTCGGCAAACGGCGAAGATAGCAAAAAACAAGCGGAACGGAAGCGGGCGCAAAGAGCCGCCGCCGCCGCCATAGAGCGGCAACAAGCCACCAAAAAACGAGATCAGCTTCGCGCCACTGTTGCCCGCCAAGTCGCATTTGAAGACAGACAACGCTTGAAAGCAGCCGCCAAGGCCAGAGCCATGGCACTGATTACAAAACGGGCGCAAGAGGCCGCTACGGCGCGCCGTGCCAAGGCAGAAGCCGCCGCCAAAGCCCGGCGCGAGGCCCTGACAAAAGCCAAAGCCGTTGCAAAGGCCAAAGCGCTTGTGGCACAAAAAGCTGCAAAAGCCATTGCCGCTGCTAAGGCTGCTAAAGCTGCGGCACAAGCAAAAGCGCAAGCGCAAGCAAAGGCGGCGGCACAGGCTAAGACGTCCCGGCAGGTGGTCATCGCAACCTGGGGCGGCGGCTATGGCCAAGCCCAGCAACAAGCCTTATTCGCGCCATTTGAAAAACAATCGGGCCTGACGACCAAGGCTATCCAGCATGGCGGCTCAACAGATCAACAAATTGTACCACGCGCCGACGTGCTCAATATCAGCTCATTGGCAGCCGAAAAAGGATGCCGGGCCGGCAACTTGATGCCGCTCGATGATTTGTCACTCAAGCCGGCACCGGGCGCGGCTACCATCGCCGCCGATCTCATTGACGGCGCGCGCACCAAGTGCGGTGTTGCTTCAATGGCCTGGAGCCACGTCCTGCTGGTGCAGACCAAATCCTTCAAACGGCGCACGCCGACATCCTTAAAGCATGTGTTTGATGTGCGCCGCTATCCGGGCAAACGCGCTTTTGTAAAAAGCCCGCGCTATATTCTGGAACTGGCGTTGATGGCCGATGGTGTCAAACCGAGCGAAGTTTACAAGATGCTGGGCACCTATGAAGGCTTGAGCCGCGCCTTGACCAAGCTTGAGCCCCTGCGGCCCCATATCATCTGGGTTGATCGCGCAGCGCGCGCTTATGAGTTACTGCTCAGCGGCAAAGCGGCGATCGCCTCAGGTTATTCTGGCCGTGCCTTCCGCTTAGTGACCTCCAATCCAACGCTGAAGACCATTTGGGACGGCCAGATTTACGATGTTGATTATTGGACCATTCCCAAAACCGCCAGCAACAAAAAGGCGGCACAGCGTTTTATTCAATATGCCACTGCGCCCAAGAGCCTTGCTGCCAATGCGCGACATTTCCCCTATGGCCCGATGCGCCGTTCGGCCGTGGCGATGACCGGCCGCCACAATATCTTGGATATTGATCTGCAACCATTTTTGCCCACATCGAAGAAGAACCTGCGCAGCGCCTTGAAATTTAATTCTTTATGGTGGGCTGAAAACGAAGAACAGATCCGCTCCGATCCGTGGTTCGAAGAGATCACACAGCCTGTCTCCAAAGCCACGCGCGCCAGCCTCAAACGCGGCGGCACAAGAACAGCTATCACCAAATCGCGGCGCAAAAAGCGCTCCACGCAATAGATAGTTGCGCGTCTCTAGATGTGAAGTCGCAACAGGTTGTCCCGGTCTAAACCGAGGTGGCTGACGGGTGTTTTTTTGCCAAGACTAGCATGTGGACGATGCCAGTTATAGCCGTGCAGGATTAATCCAGAATGAAACAAACGGGCTCGTCTCCTGCCGGCCCTGCAAGGGCAGCGCCAAGGGTTGTCCTATCGACTGATGAATGCGCTCATTGATGCCGACACCCGCCTTGCCATCGCTTATTAAAAAGGGTCCCAGCCCTCAAAGCCGAAACCCTTTTATTGTCTTATGCCCTTGGGGCAAAGCCTGCGCCAAACTGCATCAAACCGAGCGGCGCGAATAAATCACAATCGGTTCTTCGATCAATTCCGGCTCCAGCGG
>JAJRRE010000145.1 GCA_024279745.1 Alphaproteobacteria bacterium | reverse complement strand
GCCTTGATGCTCATAAGACGCCCAGTCTTTAAAAGTATCGATCAGTGCGGTTTGCGCATTGGCCGTTGGGGCAAATAGAATATTGATTAAAAGCAGGGGAAGAACAAATTTAAATGTGGCCATGAGAGTGCTTGCTATTTCCAAAGGCAAAATGATTGGGTGATGTATGCCTGATTGTGCGGCATTGGTCCATTATATCAATAGACTGGCGCGATGAAACCCTGGATTCAGGTTAAGATTTATCCTGAACAAGGGCAAAACCGGAATGTCATGCCACAAAATTGGACATAATCAGTTTGGCAAACAAAGTTCAAACTGGTGAATGGCCAAGAGACGATCACTGCTTTCACCGGCTGAAATGTCGTGTTGTGCGCTGCGGCGGCGGTAGTACAACGTCAGGACCTCCCGGTTTTACCGGTCGCTGGGCAAAGCGGCCGATGGTACGAACCCGGTCATACATGACGATTGCGCCAGCCATTGCCACATTAACGCAGAAACTCGTTGGAATTTTCACGACATAATCGCATTTGGATAATAAATCGTCTGACAAAGATCCAGCTTCTGGCCCTAACACATAGGCCGCTTGCAGTGGGTGTCTGAAGCTGGGCAGATCAATGGCATCGTCCAGAAGCTCTATCCCGACCAATTTGCACCCTTGCGGGAGCATCATCTGGTCGAGACTTTGCCAATCGTAATGGGGCAGGTGTTGGCGGCCCTTAGAGGTATCGGCGGCCGCCTCTAATGCGCGATAAGTCGCACCAATGGTAAAGGTAAACGCAGCGCCAAAGCCGTGAGCCGAACGCATCAGATTGCCCAGATTGAGCGATTTGGATGTGCGCTCACCGCCAATGGCGAAATATCCGCGCGTCGGGTGGGGGCTGGGCCCGGCAACTGAACGGCTATCAGCATCCACTTTGGCTGCACTGCCAGATGGGTTTGGCGGCGTATCTGTCGGATCGGAAGGTTGCGTCATTGGGGGCGCGTCGCACTCACGAAGGGGCAATTTCCATATTGCTGCAGGAAATGCATGTTGAATTTTCCATAGTTAGCGCTATAGGGACACAAATTGCAAAGCGGCAATGCCACGCGGGGCCGCAAAGGTTAAAGCGGCAATGCCACGCGGGGCCGCAAAGGTTGAAGCGGCAATGCTACGCGGGGGTTGCGGAGCAAGCGTGAGGGGCCCGGGGCATCAAGGGGGTGTGTTAGGAATGGAGATACCGCGACAGTCGATTGATGTAGAACGAGCGGTTTTGGAGAACCATATGCGCGCAGCACTTTGTACCTCATTAGAGGGTCCCGATGCGATTTCAATCATAGATCTGGCAACCCCGACACCGGGGCCGGGCGAGGTGTTGGTGCGCGTAAACATTGCCGCTTTGAACTTTCTCGATACGCTGATCACACGCGGCAAATATCAGATCAAACCGCAACTGCCGTTTTCGCCCGCCGCTGAAATTGCCGGCATTGTCGAAGCACTTGGCGACGGCGTCGAGCCCGATCCGGAGCGGGGTGTTTTCATCGGCGCGCGCATTTGCTGTTTTCTAGGCTGGGGCGGCGCGCGTTCGCATATTGTTGTGGCTGCTGACCGGGTGGTGCCGATACCTGACATCGTTTCGGATGAGGCCGCGGCTGGAATGAGTGTAACTTATGGCACCGCGCTGCATGGGCTGAAGGACCGTGGCCGATTGCAAGCTGGTGAAACTGTAGCGATTTTAGGCGCATCAGGCGGTGCCGGGTTGGCGGCAATTGAGATTGCCAAACGTCTTGGGGGCCGCGTCATCGCGGCGGCATCAACCGATGAGCGATTGCTATTATGCCGCGAACACGGTGCAGATGAGATCCTCAATTACACCACCAGTGATTTGAAGAGCGGTCTTAAAGCGCTGAGCCAGGGGCGCGGCGTCGATATTGTCTATGATTGTGTCGGCGGTGATCATGCCCAGCTGGCTTTGCGCGCCTTGGCCTGGACGGGCCGTTACCTGGTGATCGGCTTTGCCGCTGGCAAAATTCCATCTTTGCCGCTTAATCTGGTGTTGCTGAAAGGGTGCGATATTTGCGGTGTCTTCTGGGGCGAAGCAGTGGCCCGTGATCCCGCCGGCCATCGGGCCAATATGCGCGAGATTCTTGGCTGGATCGGCGAGGGGGTGTTAACGCCGCATATCCACGGCACTTATCCCTTATCGCAAATTGGCAGTGCGATTGGTTTACTGGATCGGCGCGAAGCACGCGGAAAAGTTTTGATCACAATGTCATGAATTTGCTTAACATTTCTAATTTTTCCGAACTTTTGAAACGGCGGCGGCGAACCTGCGCAATTTGATGAGGCCAACCTCCCGAGGCTGACCAAGCCTGAGATATGGAGCGATTTTGAAAGCTTCCCAATGATCGTGCTTCCCCTCGGCGTTGCAAGTCAGTAAAACAGCGCCAAGCAACATTGACCCAAGGTCAGCAAGCTGGGCTCCGTCAGTTGAGAGCTGTTTGCAGATTGTCGGCAATCACCCCGTCAAAACGGGCAAACAGGAGCAAACCGCCATGGATTTTAATTCTCAGATATCAGCAATTGTAACCGGCGGCGCTTCGGGCCTTGGGGCAGGAACAGCGCGTGCTCTGGCGGGAAAGGGCGTCAAGGTGGCGCTGCTTGATTTGAACCAAGAGGCGGGGGAAGCCGTCGCAAGTGAAATTGGCGGTAGCTTTCACCGCTGTGATGTTACTGATGAAGCCAGCGTTGATGCTGCACTGAGCGCCGCCCGAGCTGCCCACGGGCAGGAGCGTATTTTGGTCAATTGCGCCGGCATAGTCATGGGCCGAAAAACCGCGCGGGTTGACCGCGACACCGGCGCGCCGGAAGCCCATGACAAGGCGAGCTTTGAAAAAGTAATACAGATCAACCTGATCGGAACGTTCACGACCATCGCCAAATGTGCGGCCGGCATGTTGACCCTTGAGCCGCTACAACCTGACGGTGAACGCGGGGTAATCATTAACACCTCGTCGGTTGCTGCTTTGGAAGGGCAGATCGGACAATTGGCCTATGCAGCTTCAAAGGGCGGAATTGCTGCCATGACTTTGCCGGCGGCGCGCGATTTGTCCCGTGATGGCATTCGGGTTTGCGCGATTTTACCCGGCTTGTTCCATACACCGATGTTCGACGGTTTGCCGCAAGACGCCCGCGATGCCCTGGCCGCGTCAATACCTTTTCCTTCTCGGCTAGGCAGTGCTGCCGAATATGCGGCATTGGCCTGTCATATCGTTGAAAATCCTATGCTGAATGGAGAGAATATCCGACTGGATGGCGCTGTTCGTCTGGTGCCGCGCTAGAAATGATCAAAAAGGTGCAAATACACAATAGTTTGTAAACCATGTCATGATTTTGCCAAAATACAGTTTGGCCACCTTACTTAGGCCGTATACAGTGCGCGCAGTGAAGTAGTTAAGTCTGGGTAGAGTATATGTTTAAGCTACGAGGAGGCGGCAGCGATTGCCGGCCGACAAGCCGTGTGGTTCGCTTATCGGGAAGCGGAAAAATAGGCGTTCTGTCGGTTGTGGCGGGTGTTTCGTTGGTCGGCTTATCGGTCTTTACTGCGTCCGAATTTTCTGCATCTGCACCCAAGCTGCCGCACGCAAATTCCACTCTTGCGACCGGCATGGTACAGTTAGCCACCCCGCTTGCATTAGATCCTTCCAATAACGGCGATCATTCCAATTCAGACCAATCGGACACTGTGCTGGTCACGACAAGTTCGTGGATGGTTCAAACCGACGATTTTTTGGATAGCCTTCGCAGCGAAAGTTTTTGGAAAAAACGCAGCGGCGCTAAACGCAGCCGCGCCAATCGCGTAAAAAACAGTCGTGGTAACAACGGATCTGCTTCGGGTAATCCTTTTTGGTATAGCGGCAATGATGGATTGACAAATGAGGGACCTACAACCCGCCGCAAGGTTCGCAATGAAGACCGCTGGGATGCGAAAGTTCAACAGGATGTGGCATCGCAGTTTTATTCCGGCGGCGGCAACACCTACCGCACCTTATGTGTCCGCATTTGCGATGGTTCATTCCGGCCGGTAAGTTTTTCAACGACG
>JAJRRE010000144.1 GCA_024279745.1 Alphaproteobacteria bacterium | reverse complement strand
ATTGCCGCGGGTTCGAACTGATTAAGCCCACAACGGAAAACACTATAACGTGTTTTCCGTTTTATGATTTTGGGGTGCGGCAGTCAGCTACTTGCCTACCAGGCTTGAGCAGCTTATTGCTAAACCGGGAATTAAAACAGCAGAGGTAAAAATGCTGCTTTGGATCGTGTTCGCAGGTTTGTCAGCGCTGACCTTAATCGCTGTGTTGGCGCCGTTGCTACGCCAGTCGACGCAACCGGAGCATCCGGCCTCGGCGGCCGATATTGCTGTTTACCGTGATCAACTCGATGAGGTCGGCGTAGACCTTGAACGCGGCTTGATCGGAAAAGAAGAAGCTGCAAGCGCCAGAATTGAAATCTCACGACGTTTGTTGCACCGCTCAGAAATTGTTGAACCTCCGATTATAGTCGATGGCGATGCAGCTGATACGGCAACCGGCGACGACTTGGCAGGGCGATCAAGCAAGTTGTCGCAGCCGCTGTTTTATGCAGTGTCCTTGGCGCTTCCCTTGATTGCGCTGTCTTCATATTTGTATGTCGGTTCGCCGAATATGTCCGGTCAACCTCATGCGGCCAGAATTGCTGCGCCGCAACCGGGCGCCAAGATAGAAGTCCTGATTGCGAATGTAGAAGCTCATTTGCGCAAGAACCCTACCGACGGTAAGGGGTGGGACGTGCTGGCGCCGGTTTATTTACGCCAGCGCCGCTACAGTCAGGCCGTGCGCGCCTATGCCCGGGCGTTGGACCTGTCGGGTGAAAATCCCAAGCGATTGTCCGGCTATGCAATGGCGACGATATCATCAAATAACGGAATTGTGACAGATGAAGCGCGTCAGGCCTATGAGAAAGTCTCGAAATTAGAGCCTGGTCGGGCCGATGTGAGATATTGGCTGGCAGTCGCCAAAGAGCAAGATGGCAAGATTAAGCAGGCCGCTGAGGAAATGCGGCAAATGTTGCGGTCTGCCGCCGCTGAAGCTCCTTGGCGCGGTATGGTCCAGCTACATCTGAACCGGCTTGATAAGCGTTTGGGGTACCCAATTGCCAAAGCCACTTTGCCGCCATTGCAAAGTCTGGCAGCTGATGCTGCAACGGCAAATTCCGGGCCAGGACCGACGGCGGCTGATATCGCTGCGGCTGCAAAACTGTCAAGTCAGGATCGTAGCCAGATGATCAATCAGATGGTTGGGCGATTGGCTGATCGGCTGAAAGACGAGGGCAAAGATTTGGGCGGATGGCGCAAATTGGTCCGTGCTTATGTTGTTCTTGGTAAACCCGAAAAAGCGCGACAAGCGCTGACCCAGGCGCGCAAGAACTTTGGTGGTGACCGCGCGGCATTGGCAGCGCTGGATCAATTGGCAACTCAGTTTAAATTGTAAGATCCACTCATTTGTCCGCTTAATTTCTCCCAAGTGAACCATTCTTAATTTAATCACGGAACCTTAATATGACCCGTAAACAACGACGAGCTTCTTTGATTGGTGTTGTGGTAAGTGTTGTAGCCGTTGCCGTTGGTTTGGTATTGATTGCGATGCAGAGTGAGATCGTATTCTTTCGAACCCCTTCCGACGTGGTTACTTTAAAGTTGGAGCCGGGGAAACGATTTCGTCTTGGCGGTTTGGTTGCCCAGAGCAGCGTTAAGCGCGGCGAAGGGGCCAAAGTTATTTTCGCAGTAAAAGACGCTGGCCAGACCATCAAAGTTTTCTATGACGGTATCTTGCCCGATCTATTTCGCGAGGGGCAGGGTATTGTTGCGGAAGGCAAACTGGATGGCGCTGGTGTGTTTCAGGCCGATACGGTTTTGGCCAAGCATGACGAGAATTACATGCCGCCTCAAGTGGCCAAAGCTCTGAAAGAGCAAGGCTATTGGAAGAAGAACAAGAAAAAACCAGAAATTGGTGGTTAAGCTGCCCCAATTGTTTCGCGATTGCCTGATCTGTTTTAGCAACCACAACCGGTCAACCTTGGAGTAAGGCCCCCATGATTACTGAAATTGGACATTTTGCGCTACTCTTGGCTCTGATGGTTGCGGTTATTCAAATGACCATACCGTTTTGGGGAGCAAGAACCAATAATTTGCGTTTGATGCGAATTGGCGAACCCGCGGCAATGGTCCAATTCGGGCTTCTGGGTGTGTCTTTCTTCTCGCTGATGCACGCTTATATCGTGTCTGATTTCTCAGTGCAGAATGTGTACCAAAATTCCCATTCCGCAAAGCCGATGATCTATAAAATTTCAGGGGTCTGGGGCAATCATGAAGGCTCTATGATCTTATGGGTACTGACGCTGGCTCTGTTCGGCGCCGCGGTTGCCGCCTTTGGTCATAATCTGCCGCAACGTCTGCGCGCCAATGTGTTGTCAGTTCAAGCCTCAATTGGCGTCGCGTTCATGTCATTTATCGTGCTGACATCAAATCCGTTTCTCAGGCTGGACCCGGCGCCAATTGATGGGCGCGGCCTGAACCCGATCTTACAAGATCCAGCCTTGGCGTTTCATCCGCCATTCTTATATGCAGGTTACGTCGGGTTTTCCATGGCATTTTCCTTTGCCATCGCAGCCCTGATCGAAGGGCGAATTGATGCAGCCTGGGCGCGCTGGGTCCGTCCGTGGACCTTGCTGGCGTGGATGTGTCTGACCATCGGTATTTCAATGGGCTCCTGGTGGGCTTACTATGAGCTTGGTTGGGGCGGCTGGTGGTTCTGGGATCCAGTTGAAAATGCGTCCTTCATGCCGTGGCTTGCCGGCACAGCGCTATTGCATTCCGCGTTGGTTATGGAAAAACGCGAGGCTTTGAAAGTCTGGACCATATTGCTGGCTATCCTGGCGTTCTCGCTAAGCCTCATTGGTACATTCCTGGTGCGCTCGGGCGTGCTGTCCTCGGTCCATGCCTTTGCCACCGATCCGGAACGGGGAACCTACATTCTCGGCATCATGGCGATATTCATCGGCGGCTCGTTGGCGCTGTTTGCAATGCGCGCGAAAGAGCTGCGGCAGGGCGGACTGTTTGCGCCAATCAGCCGCGAAGGCGGGCTTGTCCTCAACAATCTGCTGCTAACCGTTGGCTGTGCCACTGTACTTGTTGGCACGTTGCAACCGCTTGCAGCTGAAATGTTCGGGTTCAAGATTTCCGTTGGTGCACCGTTCTTTAACGTAACGTTCGTGCCGTTGATGGTTCCTTTATTGCTGGCAATTCCTTTTGGGCCGTTCCTGGCCTGGAAACGCGGCGATTTATTTGCTGCCTCACAGCGCCTGATGGCAGCTGGATTGGTAACGGTGCTGTCT
>JAJRRE010000143.1 GCA_024279745.1 Alphaproteobacteria bacterium | reverse complement strand
TCGCTCGCCATGCGAATGAAGGTCCTTAGATCTTGGCCGGACGTGGCTCTGGCATGTTGCAGTAAACTAGACTAACACACTCATTTCACCCAGCAATTCAAAAATAACGGTTTAATGGCGCGCTCAAATGGCTAAACGTCCTCCAAATTCCAGTACTTCAGGCCGCGGCGGCGGGAGAGCCAAACCCGGGCCGGGCTTTAAGGCCCGAACTTCCAGGGCAGGCACTTCCAAATCGAGTGCTGCCAAGGCGGGGACTGCCAGGGCAGACACATCCAAGGCAGATACTGGCCGCACCAGCTCCTTTAAGGCGGCGGCCAAAAAGATCAAGACCGGTAACAGGCCCGCACAAGACAGATCTATAAAAGCCAGACGGGGAGACGGCGCGCCCGTAAAAAGCCGGCCCCTGAAAAGCGGGCCGCATAAAAGTGGCCAAGCCCACAGCGCGCGGCCGGCCGCCAAGCAAGCCAGGCCTGCACAAACAAAGAGCGGGCCAAGCACAACAATGCGGATCGCCAAGGCTGTTGCGCGGGCCGGGCTGTGCTCGCGCCGCGATGCTGAGCGCTGGATCGAGGAAGGGCGCGTCAAGGTCAATGGCAAATTATTATCGTCACCGGCGCATAATGTCGGGCCAACAGATCGCATCGATGTCGACGATGCCCCGTTGCCACAAGCCGAGCCGGTGCGACTGTGGCGCTACTACAAACCCAAAGGCATGGTGACGTCCCACCGCGACCCGCAAGGACGCTCGACAGTGTTTGCGTCGCTGCCTGAAGAGCTACCGCGTGTTGTCTCGGTCGGCCGGCTCGATTTTAATACTGAAGGGTTGCTGCTGTTGACCAATGACGGAGCTTTGGCGCGGCATTTGGAATTGCCGACGACCGGTTGGCTGCGCCGCTACCGGGTTCGCGCCCATGGGCGGGTTTCGCAAGCGCAACTGGACGCGCTGAAATCGGGGATAACTGTTGAAGGCGTGCGTTATGGGCCGATTGAAGCGGTGCTCGACAGTAAGCAAGGGGCCAATGTCTGGCTTAGCATCGGCATCAGGGAAGGCAAAAACCGCGAAGTGCGCCGCGTGCTCAACACGCTGGATCTGGAAGTCAATCGGCTGATCCGGGTGTCCTTCGGGCCGTTTCAGCTCAAAGAAATGAAGGACGGCGCCGTTGAACTGGTGCCGCGCCGTGTCCTGATTGATCAGCTTGGGCCAAAGTTGGCAGCTGAATTGGGGATCACGTCGACCGACGATGACGCTCCGGCCAGCAGCGCTGGCCGCACCGGCAGCGGCGGTGGGCGTAAAGGGGCGGGCGCACAAGGCGGCGGAGCAAAAAACGCCGGGCCGGGGAAGCCGGGCGCTTCGTCTCGCACCGACAATGGCGCGCGCTCCAAAACGCGGCGTGTTGATGCCAAGGATCGGGAAAAACGGTTGCAGCTTGTCGATGGGCCGCAAAAGCGTCGGCCAAGCCGAAAGTCGGCCACCGGTGTTAAGGGCGCGGGAAAGTTCGCAGCGAGCCGAGCCGCATCTTCCAACGCACGCAAAAAACCAATGCCAAAACGAAAACCAAAGCCGGGATCCAAGTCCTGATGGCGCGGCCCGGTGGATCGGCGAACCTGCCGCGTTTCTTATACCTAAGCCTCGGTGAGGGGGCATGAGAATTGTCGCAGGATCATTGCGCGGGCGAGGCTTGGCGGCGCCGCAAGGAGAGGGCACACGGCCGACATCCGACCGGGTGCGCGAGGCGTTGTTTAATATCCTGGCCCATGGCGTCGATGACTTTCAGATAGAAGGCGCGCATGTGCTCGATCTGTTTGCCGGCACCGGCGCGCTGGGTTTGGAAGCGCTGTCACGCGGCGCCGCATTTGCAATTTTCGTTGAGCTGGCTGCTGAGGCGCGTGGGCTGATTCGCGAAAATGTCGAAGCCTTCGAGCTGTCCGGGGTCACACGTATTTTCCGCCGCGATGCTTGCCAACTAGGCGCCGCCAACGCGCGCGATGTCGCCGATTTAATATTTCTCGATCCGCCCTATAACAAAGACATGGTGTTGCCGGCACTGACAGGCGCCGCTGCTGGTGGCTGGATAAGCCCAGGCGCTGTGATTGTAATTGAAGAAGCGCGCAAGGCGGTTGTCGACTTGCCTGCCGAGTTTGAACCCCTATGCGCCCGATCATATGGCGACACGCAGCTCATTATTGCGCGTTATTTGCCTGCCGGTTGATGCGGTTATTCTTGGTGAGACAGGTTCGGCAAGGTTGAATTTGTTACCCGAATAAACTGCCCAATAAGAATAAAAATATAAAACCGAAAACATTTTAAGCAATTATAATTCAGCTGCTCCAGCGTTGTTGCCAGATCGATATTGATGACAGTGTTTTTTGAACACGTAATAATACATACGTGTTGTTACTTGTTAATAGCGGTATTCCACAGTATTCAATAATGTTATTTCTGCGAATTTTCTAACGCATTGTATTGAAACACTTTTATAAAAAATGCTTTCTGGGTCGTGGTGTCTGAGTCTGCGCCTGTGTTTCTCGTTTGTTTTTGCGCACGCTAAGGTTGAATGCGTGAAAATCTACGTTACATTAAGCTCTTATCAGCGCGCGGCGAAATTATTTCGCTTTAGGCGATGGAATAATTCCTGCTAGATTTATGGTTAATTCCAAATCCGGTCTGCGATTCTTCGCAGCGCGATTCTTCAAAAAAAGTAATTCTTCGTTGAATTATATTTTTTGATAGTGCGGCGTTTCATGAAAATAAGAATGTTGTCGTAGTAATCGGCACGGTTGTTTATGGGAGTTGATTATGTGGGATGAAAAACATCTACAATTGTTGCGGCAAGGACCGCAGGTGTGGAATAATTGGCGGCAAAGCAATGTCGATATCGCGCCGGAGTTGACCGGCATTGCCTTGGCGCTGAATGAGCGTCGCTGGGGGCCGGAACAAGGTGGTCCGATCAATTTCAAACAAGCGAAACTCGGCAGTGTAAATTTATCTTATGCAGCCCTTCCTGGTGCGAATTTCGAATTTGCGATCCTTGATCGATGTGATCTGACCGGATCGCGGCTGGTTGGCGCAAAGTTTCGCGGTGCCAGTCTGCGCGATGTGCATTTCGCGGCTGCGGATCTGCAACAAGCCGACTTTACCGACGCGGATCTTCGTGGCGCCGATTTTCGCGGGGCGCTGCATCTTCATGCTGGACAAATCCAGGGCGCGCGCGGTGATTTACATACGCAGCTGCCTGAATATATTATCCCCCCAATCAGTTGGCGACAGGCCGAGCGCACCGCCGGCAAAGTGTTCCCCGGCTCGCAAAGCCAAACCGCACAAACGGCAAGCGATATTCCAAATGTCGGCACTACGTCTTTGCCGCGAAATAAGTCGATCTCTATGATTGCCATGGCAGCAGCGGGGCTGGTGGTTATTGGCGGCGTTGTTGCCGTTCAGTTTGTTTTGAACCGTAGCCCGTCGAAGACCAGTCAAGCTGCTTCCAAGTCGGTTGAAATTACTACGGCCGCCGCGCAGCGCAGGCAAAACACCAAGCAACGCACGGTCGCAACATCGCCTCAGCCCATAATACCCAAATCATCGGAAGAGGCCGCCTGGGCATTGGTGCAGCGCGAACCGACCCATGATATTTTGCATGACTACCTTGTAACCTTCCCGCATGGAAAACATGCGCGCAATGTGCAAAAACAATATGATCGGCTTGAAGCTCGAAAAGCACGCCAACGGGCTGAAATTGCCGTTGCCAGGGCGGATGTAACGGCCTGGGCCAAGGTGAAACTTAATCCAACTCATAATAGTCTTCACAACTATCTTGTAAAATTTCCCGATGGCAAATACGTCGTTGAAGCCCAGGCGAAATATGATCTTCTCGAAAAACGAGAAGCGCAGCAACGTGCAAAAATCGCTCAAAGCCAGGCAGAGGCGGGCGCCTGGGCGAAGGTCCGGAGCAATCCCACGCGCGCGGCCTTGGAGGCATATTTGTCCAGCTATGCTGACGGCGAATTTGCCGGCGTTGCAAGAGACCAGATTGCACGATTGAATAAGTTAAAAAGAAATGCCGCGCAGGCGCCAAATGAGGCTGGCGGGGAACAATTTTCCACCGGCACGATCAGGCAGCCGAAAGACCCCATCGCTAACAAACTGTTATCGATCCGGCGCGAAGGCACCGACAATTTGCAAAAGGTTCAGGTGATCCCGGCGTTTAAAGGCCCCCTGACTGTGCGCCCGCTCGGTTCTACACCAGCAGGACTGCCATCCAGGCGCGGCGCGGGCGCGGACAACCAGCCTGTTGCAGACAGCGCAGAAGAGCAGGCAAAATGGCGGTTGGTTCAGCAACGTCCGACACAGCTGGGCTTGCGTAGCTTTATTGTCAAGTTTCCAAAGAGCCCAAACGTGAAAATCGCTAAATTTCAATTGGCTGCATTGGGAGCGGAATTTGCGAAGCGCAATTCGAAACAGGTCTCGAAAGCCAAAGCACGCATTCTAGCAATCATTCGCAAGAACCAGGAGCGCGAAAAAGTTGAATGGGCAAAAGTCCAGAAAAACCCGACCACTGAGGTTCTGCAGGCATTTATTGTTGCCAATCCTAAAAGCGGGCATGTGCAGATTGCTAAATTGCAATTGTCGGCGTTGCGCGCGGCCTACGCCCAAAAACCTATTGCGAAGCGCAAGCATAAGGCCGTGAGAGCGCCAGCCAAAGTGCCGGCACCGGTGGCGGTATCGTCGGCGCCGATCGCGCAACAAGAACTGGTGGAAGAAACCGAATCGCGAGCATTTGCCCGCGCTAAGGCCCGCATCTTAAGCTTTGCGCGCAGAAGCGCACGCGCGGATAAGGCTGCCTGGCACAAAGTTTTGAAATCGCCATCACAAAAGTCGCTGCGCGCTTATCTTTACGCCCAACCGCACGGCGTTCACGCCGCGCAGGCACGCCTTATGATAAAGGAACTGCAAGTGCGGCGCGCGCGGCAAAAAGCCGACCGGGCAGCCTGGGTCAAAGTCAAGAAAAGACCAACACGCAAAGCGCTGCGCAGTTATCTGGTTACTTATCGGGACGGTAGATTTGTGACCGCGGCAAAGAAGAAGCTTGCGGCATTGCAATCGAGAGCGACGAAGCGGCGGGCAAAAAAAAAGGCGGCAGTGGCAACCAAAGCCCGCAACAGCAGCAAAACCTATTAGCGGTATTGCCGCGCGCCCAAGAGGTTGTATTTGCTATCGGGGGTGTGTTTAAAACCTATTAGTCCCGTTGCCGCTCCATAACCATGCCGCCCCGCGAACGCCGCTGCTGTCACCCCATTTGGGTGGGCGAATAACGACCTGCTGGTCTTGCGCGAAAATATACGGCGCCATGAGACCTGGAAGATCGCGATAAAGATGCTCAAGCTGTGACAGCCCGCCGCCCAGCACTATGACGTCCGGATCAATGAGATTAACAATCGTGGCCAGTCCGCGCGCAAGACGCGAGGCGTGCCGGGCCAGACTGCGTTGCGCCTGGGAGCGCTGCAGGGCGGTTATCTGCACCGCGCCAGTGGTGGCCGGCGCCGTTTGCATGGTACGGGCAGCTATTTGTTGCGCGCTGAGGATTTCGCCGGCGGCATGTGCATGGTCTGCCGAAAGCGCCGGACCCGATACCCAGGTTTCCATACAGCCATGTCTGCCGCACCAGCATAGGGGGCCGGGAATTTCGTTACGCTCTTCATTTTGATTTGCGGCACGCGATGGCCCCAAGCTGCCGTCCGCAGCGCTGTCGTCTTTTGGCCAGGGGAGCGGATTATGCCCCCATTCGCCGCCGATTGCGCGCGGACCGTCCAATAAGTGTCCATCAATTACAATTGCCCCGCCGCAGCCGGTCCCCAAGATCACACCCAACACGGTGCGCGCCTGTGCACCTGCCCCGTCAACCGCCTCAGATAATGCAAAACAATTGGCATCATTGGCGCAGCGAACATCGCGGCCCAGTGCTGTCGCCAAATCGCGTTCAAAGGGGCGCCCGTTTAGCCAGGTTGAATTGGCGTTCTGCACAAGTTTGGACTGCGGCGCGATGGAACCGGGCATACCAATACCAATGGGGGTTTTGGCGGTGGTGCTATGTCTCTTGTGTGATCTAAGATCACCCGATGCGGCGGCGCTTGCATGG
>JAJRRE010000142.1 GCA_024279745.1 Alphaproteobacteria bacterium | reverse complement strand
GGGGTTTTTCTTCGGCCCGTTCGCCTCGGCCGGCGCCGTCAACCGCACCATCAACACATTGCAGCGCGCCTTTTTGCTGCGCACCTGCACCGACAGCATTTATGAAAGCCGCACCCGGCCGTGCCTGCAATATCAGATCAAACGCTGCTCGGCGCCGTGCACCGGCGAGATCGGGCTCAAGGACTATAAGGCGCTGGTCGATGAAGCCCATGATTTTCTGCGCGGCAAAAGCCAGCAGATCCGCGCCAAGCTGCAAGCGGCAATGCAAGAGGCATCAGACAAACAGAACTATGAAAGCGCCGCAGAATATCGCAACCGGCTGGCGGCGTTGAGCCATGTCACCGCCGATCAGAACATCAACCCTGAAGGCATTGAGGAGGCCGACGTCTTCGCCTGTCATCAGGACGGCGGCCAAACCTGCATTCAGGTGTTCTTCTTCCGCACCGGCCAGAACTGGGGCAACCGCGCTTATTTCCCGCGCGCTGACCGTTCCCTACCGCCCGAAGATGTGCTGGAATCCTTCATAGCGCAATTTTATGACGACAAGCCGGTGCCGCGGCTGATCCTGCTGTCATGCGATGTTCCAGCGCGAAAACTGCTCAGCGATGCGTTGTCATCGAAAGCTGGGCAGGCGGTGAAACTGAGCGCGCCTCTTCGCGGCGGCAAGCGGGCGCTGGTCGATCATGCCTTGGCCAATGCGCGCGAGGCTTTGGGGCGGCGGCTGGCCGACAGCGCGTCCCAGCGCGCGCTGCTCGAAGGTGTCGCCGACCGCTTTGGCCTGGACGCCATGCCGACCCGCATCGAGGTCTACGATAACAGCCATATCCAGGGCGCGCACGCCGTTGGCGGTATGATCGTCGCCGGGCCGGAGGGGTTAATTAAAAACCAATACCGCAAGTTCAATATCAAAAGCCAAGAGCTGACCCCGGGCGACGATTGCGCCATGATGCGCGAAGTGTTGACCCGGCGGTTCAAGCGCTTGCTGAAAGAGCACGGCGATGACGACAAAGCCGAAGGCGCGCCTGGTCACGGGCCTGATCGTGTGCCCGATCGTGTGCCCGATCGTGTGGACGTCGAGACTGACTTCATCGGCCCGCGCTTAGAGAATAATCATGACAAACTCGGCGAACCATCCGAACCATCCGAGCCATCCGAGCCGCCGGAAGCGTCTCCCTGGCCCGATATTGTCTTTGTCGATGGCGGTCTTGGCCAGCTCTCCGTGGCACGCGAGGTGTTGCAGGAGCTTGGCATTAGCCGTGTCAAATTAATTGGCGTCGCCAAGGGACCGGACCGGGACGCCGGGCGCGAGCATTTCCATATTCCCGGCCGCGCGCGCTCGCTCATGTTGGAGGCGAAGGACCCGGTCTTGTATTTCGTGCAACGCTTGCGCGACGAAGCGCACCGGTTCGCCATCGGCACCCACCGCAACAAGCGCTCGAAAGCACTGATCGCCAATCCGCTCGACGAAATTCCCGGCATTGGCCCCACGCGCAAGCGCGCCTTGCTGCAACATTTTGGCTCGGCCAAAGCCGCCTCGCGCGCCGGTGTCGATGATCTGAAAGCCGCGCCCGGCATATCCAGCCAGATGGCGCAAACGATCTATGATTTTTTCCATGATCCCAAATTGTGATCAATGGGCAGTTTATCTGCCTCGCGCTGCTAATCCACGCTAAAGCGTGGGCAGCTCCGGCGGGGCGCGAAACGGTTCGCGGCGGCCCTTGGCCGCTGGGCACACAAGGTGCCGCAAGGTGCCCAAATGGTGGGAGCTGGGCTGGAACCGATGGGACGGAGCTGTGATAGTTCCCCGAATGGTTCTGGCTGGCACCACCGGGAGCACCGCGACCCGCCAATCGTTTGGCGCGCCGTCGCAGAGCCCGGACGCTTCTTCGCGTCCGAAACGGCTCGTGAGACAGAAAAACCGCAGCTTGCCCAGGCGAGAGGGCCGTGCTGTAACCGATGGGACGGGGCTGTGATAGTTCACTGGTCTTTGCTAGCCTGCACCACGGCGAACAATGTTCGCCCGGCGCTTATGCGCCGCCCTCGCGGAGGGCCCGCTTGGGCGTAATCCTAGGACCAATCAGCTTGCTCGAAAGCAAACCAAGCCGTGAACGCCCGTGAGCGAAATCAAAACCTCTCCTTACTCACTCCCCTGACAGTACACCATCACGGCGAACAATGTTCGCCCGGGCCTTAGGCCCGCCCATGCGGAGGCGCAAGGAGCTTCGCTCCTGGTGCGCGCCGTGAGCCAAAAGTGTGAGAGAAAACAAAAACTCACGATCATTGACGAACAGTTGCTTTGATGCTGTACCCTTATTGGGCAATATGAAACAATCGCCGCGCCCTCCCCTGTTCCTGCTTCGGCGCGCACGACCACGCCACCAAGAGCTGAAACCATGACCGGTAAACTTTTATATTTTGCCTGGGTGCGCGAGAAAATAGGCAAGGGCGAAGAGCTGGTCGATCTGCCCGGCGATGTGAGCGACGTAGCGCAATTGATTTCATGGCTAAAGACGCGCGGCCCCGAATACGAGCACGCCTTTGAGCGCGCCGACATCATCCGCACGGCAATTGATCAAACCCATGTCAAACCGGATGCCCGCATAACCGACGCCCGCGAAATCGCCTTTTTTCCTCCGGTAACGGGCGGCTAATAAAGGCGCTCCTGCTGTTCTGCTGCACCGCTTTGAGCGCCAATATGTGTTGAAGGACCAACCCGACATGATCCGCGTCCAACCAGATGACTTCGATGTTAGCACTGAGATTGCACGGCTGAGCGACGGGCGTACAGACATCGGCGCCATCGTCACTTTTACCGGCACCGTGCGCGGCGGCGCCAATGACAGTGCGGGCGCAATTACATCCATGACGCTTGAGCATTATCCCGGCATGACGGAAAAAGAACTCGCGCGCATCGAAACTGAGGCCAATGCACGCTGGCCACTACAAGGCACGACCATCATTCACCGCATTGGCGAATTAAACCCCGGCGACAACATCGTATTGGTGGTTACCGCTTCACGGCATCGCCGCGCGGCCTTTGAAGCCGCCGAATTTCTCATGGACTATCTCAAAACCCGCGCCACATTCTGGAAAAAGGAAACGGCGGCCGATGGCAGCGGCGACTGGGTTGATGCGCGCGACGCCGATGAGGCAGTGCTTGCGCGCTGGAAGAAATAAAGAACCGTGATGGCCCAGATTGGCGCGTGGCGCTCCTGTCAGGGGAGAGGTTGGTGTGAGTTTTTGTTGTTTTGCCTCACGGGCCGTATCGGACGCGAAGTAGCGTCCGGGCCCTGCGACGGCGCGCGAATCGGTTCACGGGCGAACATTGTTCGCCATGGGTGCCTGCTAGCAAAGACCACGAAACCATCACAGCTCGGACTTCTCGGCTCCAGCGCAGTTCCCTCGATTTGGGCACATAACGGCACGACTGTGCCCACCGGCCAAAGGCCGCCGCGAACCGTTTCGCGCCCCGCCGGAGGTGCCTCGCGCTTTTCGTGCGAGACTAGCACCGCGAGGCAAAAAGAGTTCGCCGGGGTGGATGTCAGCAAAGCCCACGGAACTATCACGGCTCGCACGGTCTTTCTGTCTCGCGGCTATTCCGAGCAAAGCTCGGGCCTGCATCATGTGGAACATGTCTCCGACATGGCGGCGCGCCGAACGGTCGGCGGGTCGCGTTGCTCCCGGTGGTGCCTGCCAGAAACTATCGCGGTTCTATCACAGCTCGGACTTCTCGGCTCCAACGCAGTTCCCTCGATTTAGGCACATAACTGCACGACTGTGCCCAGCGGCCAAAGGCCGCCGCCGACGGTTCGGCGCCCCGCCGGAGGGCCCGGACGCCTTTTCGCGTCCGATACGGCCCGTGAGGCAAAGAATGAACATCGCTCATTTCTCGGCCGCAGTGGCTTGCAGGCCACAGCCGTGGCGAAACAGACTCCATATGGCAAAAATGAGGTGAAGAGTCTGCCTTGTTTCCATATGGTCAAATTCGAATATATCCGCTTTTCCGCCATGCGCTGAAATTCAGCAAACTGCACAACAAAGCCGTGTTTACCGGTGGAACAGCGAAACAGCACTAGTACACAACCATTTCTGGGGGACTGCCGCATGATGATGAAACATAAATTAATAGGTGGCTTGGCCATCTCGTTGGCGGCAATGACGATGGTGGGAACTTCCGCTTTCGCGACCGACGGCTATTTCGCACATGGGTTTGGTGCCCGGCATAAAGCCCTTGGCGGCGCCGGTGTAGCCGATGGCAATGACGCAACATCAGGTGCATTGAACCCCGCTGGGCTGGTTCATTTGAAACGCGACGAATTCTCAATGTCCGTCTCGGCGTTTAGTCCGCGCCGGAAATATTCCCAGACAGGAGCAACGCGTACCGCACCGTTCTTTTCTGCCCCAGGTTCGAGCGCAACCATAAAAAGCGATAAAAACTGGTTTGCTGTACCCAATATGGCTTATGCCAAACGCACGACTGGCAATCCATTCTTTGACGTTTTCGGATTTTCCGTGGTCGGCAACGGCGGCATGAATACACAATATCCAGGTAGCGCCGGGGGTATCGGGGTGTTTGGCAAAGGAGAGGCCGGTATTAACCTCGAGCAAGCTATTATTTCTGTAAGCTTTGCCAAGAAAATTGGCAGCCTTTCCGTGGGGATATCGCCCGCAGTCGTTAGGCAAACGTTTAGAGCACGTGGACTACAAGGGTTTGGCGTAGCTGACAGAGGTACGGATGTATCCTGGGGTTACGGCTTGCGCGCAGGAGTTGAATGGGCTGTGACACCGAGTATGCGTATTGGTCTGGCTGGTAATACCAAATATTACATGCAGCGCTTTGACAAATATGCAGGTCTGTTTGCTGAAAGAGGTGATTTCGATATTCCAGCCTCAATACAAGCAGGTATCGCGGTTGATCTCACTCCAACCCTGACAATTATGGCTGACTATAAACGCATCTGGTATGGCTCAGTAAAATCAATTTCCAATCCTTCAGCAAACATATTCTTTAATGGCCCGGGCAACCCTTTAAATCTTGGCCCGTCAAATGGCGCTGGCTTTGGTTGGAAAGATGTTGATGTTATCAAACTTGGCGTGGAATGGAATACCAGCAATGCTCTGACATTGCGTGCCGGTTACTCTTACAACACCTCACCGATTAACAGCAAAGATGTCACCTTCAACATCCTGGCTCCCGCCACAGTTCAGCATCATATCACCGCCGGTGCAGAGCTTGCTTTGAATAACAATTGGTCGCTGGAACTGGAAGGCATGTATGCCCCGGAAAAAACCATTACAGGGCCGTCTCTTTTCAACGGTGCTCCAGCCTGTGCGCCAACAGGGACCTCGATTTGTAACGGTACAGAATCAATCTCAATGTATCAGTTCGAAATTACAGCTGGCATCAAATATAAATGGTAAGCTGCTGGTGATGAAGAACTACTGAATTGATAAAGGGGTTGTCGTAAGACAATCCCTTTTTTCGTAACAAGTGGCCCTTTTTTCTTGGGAACCGGCTGCATTCGCGGGATGCGGTTGGCGCTAATTTACACCACACTTGTAGGCCAAGCCCGTGCTGTTTTAGTTTTGTCACCCTAGTAACTGTAACCGGAGTATCTTTCATGATCAGAACCCTTTCAAGAATCGCCCTTCCCGCGCTGTTCGCTGCGTCTGCCGCCCTGGCATTATCTGTTCCTGCATCCGCTGCTGGTGTGAACGGCAAATGGAAACGCAAAGACGGCTCAATCGTCAAAGTCTACAGCTGCAAGGGCGGCAAGTTATGCGGCCGTATTGTTTCCGGCAGCCCAAAGAATTTTGAAATGTTCCATGGCATGTCCAAGAAGGGCAGCTCTTGGAAGGGCTCCAACATGAAGCATCCCTCCATGCCCTCAATCATGACCTTTAACGGTACTGTGAGACTGGTTGGTAAAAAGCTTTCCGTCAAAGGCTGCGCAGTCGGCCAATCCATGTGCGATTCTGAAATGTGGTCCCGCACGAAATAGGTAGGGCTCTTTTTTTCCTCACGGGCCGCATCGGACGCGCATTGGCGTCCGGGCCCTCCGGCGGGGCGGGCTAAGGCCCGGGGCTGCGCGTGCAGCCCGGTCGTAGTCGCGACGTTACTTGCTCGGGCGTGAGAACGGGGCTGGAGTCGAGAAGTCCGAGCTGTGACAAGTCTGTGGTCTTTGCTAGCTGGCACCACGGCGAACAATGTACTTTACGGCCTCAAGCGCGAAGCGGCGCAGGTAGCGCTTGCGAGTCACCGACACGACCACGGCGCCGAACCGTTGGCGGCGACCTTGGGCCGGTGGGCACAGTCGTGCCGTAACGTGCCTAATTGGTGAGAACCGGGCTGGAGCCGATGGGGCACGGTTGTGAGAATTCCGCGATCCTTGCTGTCCTGCACCACCGGGAGCAAAGCGACCCGCCAATCGTTTGGCGCGCCGTCGCAGGGCCCGGACGCCTTTCCGCGTCCGATGCGGCCCGCGAGACAGAAACATCGCAGCGTGCTCAAATGGTGAGACCTGCGCTGGAGCCGTTGGTGCGGAGCCATGATAGTTCTGAGGATTATTCTGTTCTAATTCTCACGGGCGCGTGCCGGCGGCAGAACCGCCTGCGCCTGCCTCGTGTGAAACACGCCTTCGGCATTAGGGCGCACCGAAGATCGGCTGCGGGATTGAGCCGCTAAGAAGATAATCTATCCAATTTTAATGGGGCCGGTTCATAGAACCGACACGGTGAGTTTCAATTTCATGGCGAGTGCTGTGCCGTCGCCCCCATGTTGGGCCGATCATTGTTATAAATGGTAAGTCCAGAAAGCCAGGAAGATCAATATAATGACAACCGAAGTGATATTGTATAGAACGCAACCAGCTGCCGGTAGTTATTGGCTCACGACTGCTTCAATTAATGATACCAATAAAACTATTTCAATAATCAATGGCGATGGCCATATTGAGTGGTTTATTAATATCAAGCTCACTGATGCAGATCACTTGCGCGCGGCGCTTGCTAAGCATAAAATTTTTCAAAACAAGAGTAACCATTCTAACATTCTCATAATGTTAAAAGATATTTTTGAAAGCAAGACGGATAATCCTTTTGAAGAAATAAAGGAGTTTTTAAACCACGCAGATATTCCATTTGAATTGGATCGTTGGTGACACGACCAGGGCGGGCCTAAGGCCCGGATCACTATCGTTCTCGATCGCTGTCGCGACGTAGGCTTGCTCGGGCGTTAGTATTGTAGCTGGAGCCGGTGGGACGGAGCCGTGATAGTTCTATGGGTGCTTCTAGCTGGCACCACGGCGAACAATGTACTTTATCGGCCTCACGCGCGAAGTGGCGCAGGTAGCGCTTGCGCGTCACCGACACGACCGGGGCGGCGCATAAGCGCCGGATCGCTAGCGCTCTCGGTCGCAGTCGCGGCGCATTGTGCCCAAATAGTGAGGACTTAGCTGGAGCCGATGGGACGGAGCCGTGATAGTTCTGTGGGTGCTTCTAGCTGGCACCACGGCGAACAATGTACTTTATCGGCCTCACGCGCGAAGTGGCGCAGGTAGCGCTTGCGCGTCACCGACACGACCGAGGCGCCGAACCGTCGGCGGCGGCCTTTGACCGCTGGGCACATGAAGTGCCGTAGCGTGCCCAAATTGTGAAAGCCGGGCTGGAGCTGGTGGATCTCGACTGTGATAGAATCCAGGGTGTCTCCCTCATCCCCCACCGGGAGCAACGCGACCCGCCGACAGTTCGGCGCCCATGCGGAGGGCCAGTGACCAAAGGGAACGGTGCGGCCCGTGAGCCAAGAATGCGCACCCGTGAGTGGGATCAACAAATCAGAAAAACCACTCCCCTGTCACGGCTCTCGTCAAACTCCAACAATTCACCCTCTTGAGCTGCGCCCAATCCTGGCCCATAGTCTGGCCATGCCACGCCCCCCGAAAAAAACCGGTAAACCGCGCAAAACGGCCGCTCGTAAGCCTCGTTCAGGCAAGCCGCGCCCACCGCCGCGCGAAACCGCTGCCGGTACGCCGCTGACCGCCAGGCCGCAAGGCTATGAGCCCACGCAAGGTTATGAACCCGCGCCGCAGGACCACAAACCGGGCGCCGCGCCGCATAATGATCCCGCGTCATTATCCAATACCAATCCCATGGGGTTCAGCGAGGCGCCGCAGCCAGGTCTCAAGGGAACCCCAATCGGCGCTGTTAAACCGGAGACCGCCCCCTCTTCCAGGAAAGCCAAGACACCGCTTTCAGGTAAGGACTTTGCCGGACTTGAACCTTGGAAACGCGGTGTCGCCGTGGGACCGCGCCAGGCATCAGCGCAAGCGAAAGCAGCTGCGGGAACGTCAGGCAATTCGGCCAGCGCCATGCTGGATGCGCTGCTGGCAAAACCCGATGAGCGGTCCGAGCAGGCCAAGGCGTTACTCAAATCACAGCCGATGATTGCCTCGCACCCCATCATCGCGGGAACCGAGACAGAATATGTTCCCCACCGCCCACCGCGACCAGAAAAATCCGAAGGCGGTGTACCGTTCAAGATCGTCTCACCATTTGAGCCAAAAGGCGATCAACCCGAAGCCATCAAGGAGTTGGTCGCCGGGATTAATAGTCAAGAGCGCGATCAGGTCCTGCTCGGCGTAACCGGATCTGGCAAGACGTTCACCGTTGCACAAATCATCGAGCGCACCCAACGCCCGGCGCTGGTCCTGGCGCCCAATAAAACGCTGGCCGCGCAGCTTTACGGCGAATTCAGGGACTTCTTCCCGGACAATGCCGTTGAGTATTTCGTGTCTTATTATGACTATTACCAGCCTGAAGCCTATGTCCCGCGCACTGATACTTTTATTGAAAAAGAAAGCTCGATCAACGAGCAGATCGACCGTATGCGCCACGCTGCCACCCGGGCGCTGCTGGAGCGCGACGATGTGATCATTGTGGCTTCGGTGTCGTGCATATATGGCATCGGCTCGGTTGAAACCTATACCGCCATGACATTTTCAGTGAAGCTGGGCGAGCGGATTAATCAGCGCCAACTCATCGCCGATCTTGTGGATCTGCATTATAAGCGCAATGACGCGGTTTTCGTGCGCGGGACGTTCCGCGTGCGCGGCGACAGCATCGAGCTGTTTCCCGCCCATCTGGAAGACCGCGCCTGGCGGTTCTCAATGTTTGGCGACGAGCTGGAAACGATCACCGAGTTTGATCCGCTGACGGGCCACAAAACCGACGAGTTGGAACTGGTCAAGATCTATGCCAATTCCCATTATGTGACGCCCAAGCCGACGCTGCAGCAGGCGATGAAATCGATCAAAAAAGAGCTTAAACAACGCCTGAACGAACTTAACGATAGTGGCCGCTTATTGGAAGCGCAGCGGCTTGATCAACGCACCACGTTCGACCTGGAAATGATGGAGGCGACGGGGGCCTGCGCTGGCATTGAAAATTATTCGCGCTACCTCACCGGCCGCGCACCGGGCGAACCGCCGCCGACATTATTCGAATATCTGCCCGACAATGCGCTTGTCTTCGCCGATGAAAGTCATGTTTCGGTGCCGCAGATTGGCGCTATGTTCAAGGGCGATTTTCGCCGCAAGGCAACGCTGGCCGAATATGGCTTTCGGCTACCGTCATGTCTCGACAATCGGCCGATGCGCTTTGAAGAATGGGATGCGATGCGGCCGCAATCAGTATTTGTCTCAGCCACGCCGGGCAAGTGGGAGTTGGAGCGCACCGGCGGCGCGTTCACCGAACAGGTCATTCGCCCGACAGGCCTGATCGACCCGCCGGTAGAGATCCGCTCGGCACGCAGCCAGGTCGATGATCTCATCGACGAAGTCCACAATGTGATTTCAAATGGCTACCGCACATTGGTCACAACCTTGACCAAACGCATGGCAGAAGACCTGACCGAATATATGCATGAGCAAGGCATTGCGGTTCGCTATATGCATTCGGATATCGACACACTTGAGCGCATTGAGATTATTCGCGATCTGCGGCTTGGCGCGTTTGATGTACTGATCGGGATCAACCTGCTGCGCGAAGGCCTCGATATTCCTGAATGCGCGTTGGTTGCTATTCTGGACGCCGACAAGGAAGGCTTTTTGCGCTCGGAAACCTCACTAGTGCAAACCATTGGCCGCGCCGCGCGCAACGTCGATGGCAAAGTTATTCTATATGCCGACAAGATCACCGGCTCGATGCAGCGCGCCATGGATGAGACCGACCGGCGCCGCCAAAAACAACAAGCCTATAATGAAGCCAACGGCATTACGCCAAAATCGATCAAGAAAAACATCGGCGATATCTTGTCATCGGTCTATGAGCAAGATCATGTAACGGCCGACGCCGGGCTAGTAGGCAGTGGCGGCGACGGCGACGGCGATGAGGTCACCATCGGGCACAACCTGAGCAAAGTGATCGAGGATATTGAAAAAAGGATGCATTTGGCGGCGTCAGATTTGGAATTTGAAGAAGCTGCCCGCATGCGCGATGAAATCAAACGCCTGCGGGCAACGCAATTGGCGATCTCAGACGATCCATTGGCGCGCCAACATCAGATAGAGAGCCAGGCCGGCGCCTATCAAGGTGATGCCAAATATGGGGCTGCGGCAAATCTTCCTCCACCACGCGCGCATAAACCATCACTGGATGAAATGGGACCCAGCTCGGAGCGCCCGCTGCCCAAACGCAAGATCGCCACAAAGTCAAAACGCCCAAAGGCCCGCTCTTCAGGCGGCGTTGCCGGCTCAAACCCGCGCGCAAATCGAGGCAAAAACAAGAAGTAATCTTGCAATCTTCATCCTGTTTCTCACTGTTGCGCCGTTTATTCCCAGCTCGCAATGGATAGCCCGCAATAGTGTGATCTTTGCCACAGGGCAGTCGGTGTTAATTGCCCTGGCAGTAAAGCTTAGCGATGACGAAACCAAATGTATCTGCTAAGGTTATTCCCGGGATCGGAGAAAAGTTTCCCAAAAGCGTCGTGGAGCAAACCTTCACTGCACTTTTGAGTTGCGGCCACCGCACCAGGAAGGTGTCACGCCAATAAGATGACATACTAACAAAGGTGATATGGTGGTCCGCCATTTAGTTAGGGGAGTAATTTTAGCATGTTTACGAAAAAACCAGACGGTGGCCCGACGCCGCTTAATGCGGCTATGCCACCGCCGACACCATCAAAACCGCCAGTTGCCGGGGGAACAAGCCGGCCTGCAACATCGGTTGGAATGCGCTCTGGTGAAAAATTATCACCATCGATTATCGGTGCGGATCTTATCATCACCGGCAATTTGCAATCCAAAGGCGAAGTGCAGATCGACGGCACAATTCAAGGTGACTTGCATGGCACCCATGTTGTGGTCGGCGAACGGGCAAAAATCACCGGCGGGATTGTTGCTGATGACGTGATTGTTCGTGGTCATGTCGAGGGCTCGATCCGTGGATTGCGCGTTACATTGCAATCCAGCAGCCGCGTCGAAGGCGATATTTACCATCAATCGCTGGCCATCGAACAAGGTGCTTACTTTGAGGGGAAATCCCGGCGCACTGAAGATCCGATTGCTGAACTGACGGCAATCAAGCCTTCAGCCACCGCGCCAAGGGCTTCGATGCAACCTGTTGCCGCTGCTCCTGCCGTCAATGGTACCGGCGCACCGCCGACACCGGTAACAAGCTAATTTTGACGGCCACAACTGGGGTCGTCATATATAAGAGTTTGGGGCTGGAATCCATGCGATTTCAGCCCCATTGTTTTTGCCATTGAACCCAACGGGTCTGGCAACGCATCAAATTAACTGCCGGTTGCGGCCGATTGCGGCCGATTGCGGCCAGTTGCCGCTCTTTCAACATCGGCGGCCAAGCTTGCAGCAGCAATATTGCAAACAAAGAATATTTCAGCCGAAATGACGGCAGCGCGATCTCGGCCAATCGCTCATTCGCTTTCAAGAACCGCCCGACCGTCCTTTTCCTGCAAAGACACAACCGAAGGTCACCGCAATTTCAGCGTTGCCAGGCCAATCAGCGCCAGCACTACGGAAATAATCCAAAACCGCACGACAACGGTAGATTCTTCCCAACCTTTTTGTTCGAAATGATGATGCAGCGGCGCCATGCGAAACACGCGTTTGCCGGTCAGTTTGAAAGAGGCCACCTGCACAATCACTGACAATGTTTCTAGCACAAACAATCCGCCGACGATCGCCAGCACAATTTCATGTTTGACCGCAACGGCAATCGTTCCAAGCGCCCCGCCCAAAGCCAGCGATCCGGTATCTCCCATGAAAATCATGGCCGGCGGCGCATTGAACCATAAAAAACCCAAGCCGGCGCCCACCAGCGCCCCGCATATGATAGCAAGTTCGCCAGCGCCGACGACATAATGAATTTGCAGATGACCGGCGAATTTCACATTGCCGGTAAGGTAAGCGATCAGGCCAAAGGTCGCCGCCGCAATCATAACCGGAACAATTGCCAGCCCATCAAGGCCATCGGTCAGATTGACGGAATTGCCGGCGCCGGAAATCACGATCACACCAACAAAAATAAACAGCAGACCGTAGGGTAAAACTGTTCCTAGCGGCAGCATCGAATCTTTAAAAAACGGGATGGCGAGCGAAGAAGAAAATCCTGGTTTGCCCAGCGCCATGATCGCCCAGGTCGCCAAACCTGCAATCGCTATTTCCAGTGCCAGTTTTATTTTACCGGAGAAGGCGTGGGACGTGGCCTGACGGCTGACCTTCAGATAATCATCGTAAAAACCGATGGCGCCAAAACTCAATGTCACGCCCAGCACCACCCACACATATGGATTGCTCCAATTGGCCCATAGCAGAGTTGAGAATGTCACGCCGAGCAGGATCATCAACCCGCCCATTGTCGGTGTGCCTTGCTTTTTAATGATGTGACTTTGCGGGCCGTCCTCGCGGATCGGCTGTCCCTTGCCCTGGCGCACGCGCAATCCGTCGATAATCGAAGGTCCGAATAGAAAAACGAACAACAATGCGGTCATAATTGCGCCGCCGGTACGAAAAGTAATATAACGAAAAACGTTCAGCGGACCGACCTGGTCACTGAAACTCACAAGCTCATATAACATTCGTATCCATTCTCCCGTTTTAAAAGACCGCAAGATCTTTCAAATTCCCCGTAGGCGCCTAATACACCCTTATTATCGTTGTGTCTGGCCAGCGTAATATCGCTAATTCTGCTTGTGGCCCAGGCGCCTCGCGCTTTCAAGTGGGGCCGGACTGCAACTCTTTATCAAGCGCATCGACAATCGGCCCCATTTTGCTACCAAGTGACCCTTTCACCATAATCACATCGCCGACCGAAATGGCAGCCAACACGTCAATAATCAGCTCTTTTGCCGTTGGCGCCCAAGCCCCTTGGCGGGCCGAAGGCAGAGCATCAAATAAGGAGCGCATTTTTGGACCACAGGCAAAGACCAGATCCACACCGGCCGCTTCAATTAACGGCTGCAGGCTCTGGTGTAACGTGCCCGATTGCTCGCCCAGCTCCAGCATATCGCCCAAAACGACAAGGCGCCGCCTATAGTCACCGCCGCGCATTGTACTCAAAACACCAAGAGCGGCGCGCATCGAAGCGGGATTGGCGTTATAACTCTCGTCGATCAGCGTGATTTGGCCGGCATCGGCCGGGGCGGCAGTATTGCTGAGCCCTTGGTTCCTGCCTTTGCTGCCAGAAACCTCATAAACCCGCCGCGCCCCGCGTCCAACAGGCGCGCTCATTTGTGCCAGGGCCGCACTACAGGTGGCGACATCGCCGTCCAATGCCTTGATTGCAGCCAACACCCCCAACGTATTTGCCACCACATGTGCCCCCGGCGCACCGACCCGGTAACTGACCGGTATGCCCTCAATTAGAGCCCGCACATCTGAGCCGTCCGCCTCTAAGGCTGCGTCCACCAGCAGGGCGACAGATTCCACATGGCTGCCAAACGGCAAAACCCGCAGGCCTTTTCCGATGGCACGGCGTTTAAGCAGCTCGTACTGATCGTTATCGCGATTGAGCACCGCTGTGCCGCCGCCCTCAACGCCGGCGAAAATTTCCGCCTTGGCTTCCCCGATTTGTGCAACCGACGCGAACTGCCCCAGATGCACCGGCTCAACCGTTGTAATCAGCGCCACATGCGGGCGCACCATGGCGCTAAGCGGTGTAATTTCGCCTGGATGGTTCATGCCGATTTCGAACACACCATAGGCGCACTCACGCGGTATTCGCGCCAATGTCAGCGGCACCCCCCATTGGTTGTTGTAAGATTTTTCCGAAGCGTGAGTTTTGCCCAATTGCGACAAACAAAGCCGCAACGCTTCTTTCGAACCGGTCTTGCCGACGCTGCCGGTAACGGCGACGATGCGCGCGCCGCTGCGTGCTCTGGCGGTGCGGCCAATCGCTTCGAGCGCGGCCAGCGGATCATCCACACGAATAAGCGCGCCGTCATCTTCCCTTTGCTCATAAGCATGGGAGACCAGCGCCGCCGCAGCGCCATTGGTAAAGGCCTGGCCAACAAAATCGTGACCATCGCGCTCCACTTTAAGCGCCACGAATAAATCGCCCGGCGCTATGGAGCGGCTATCAATCGAAACGCCGCCAATTTCAGCTGGTGCCGATTTGCCCGTTAGGTCGGCTTGACCACTATCGGTAGCCGCCACCAACTCATCCCAATGCCATAACGGCTCGCTCATTTTCGTTTCTATTTCCTTGTTGTCTCTTTTTCTTACGCGCATTAGTCTCGCGGCATGACTTAATCTTGCAGCAGATCTCACGCCAACAGCCCCGCTATTGCCCGGCCAGCGCCGCGCCAATCTCGTCCTGATCTGAGAACGGCAAAACCTTGTCGCCGACAATCTGCCCGGTTTCATGGCCCTTGCCCGCGATTAAAAGCACATCGCCTTTGCCAAGCAGGGCGGCACCTTCGCGAATGGCCTGTCCCCGATCACCGACTTCGCGCGCCCCCGGTGCTGCTGCCATGATCTGGGCGCGAACACTGGCGGGGTCTTCGCTGCGCGGGTTGTCGTCGGTTACAATCACCACATCGGCGAGCTTTGCGGCGATCTCACCCATCAGCGCGCGCTTGCCTTTATCGCGGTCCCCGCCGCAGCCAAACACACAAATCAGTTTGCCGCTGACAAAGGGGCGCAGCGCGTTCAAGGCCGCAATCAGCGCGTCAGGCTTATGCGCATAATCGACAACGGCCAATCCGCCGCGCGCTTCGCCGACCAGCTCCAGCCGTCCCGACACCCCGCGCAAAGACGCCAGCGCCGCGATGACGCTGCGCGGATCTTCGCCCGCTGCGATTGCCAATCCCGCCGCCAGAACCGCATTGGATGCTTGATAGTCGCCGATCAGTTTTAACTGTACCGTTTCGCGAACAGGCTCGGCTGTTGCGTTAGATGCACTCCCGCCGCCGGCCGCAAATTCAATTGTCACCGCCTGGGCGAAGCCTTCGGGTTTGGCCTCGATCAACCGCAACGTTTCCCCGCGTGCTCCAACCGTCATGAGCGCTAAGCCGCGCGCTTTCACGGCGTCCACCGCGTCATCGGCACGCGCGCCGTCCAGATTGACTACGCCGACGCCGTGCTCCCCATCGAGCAGCTCATTGAACAGCCGCATCTTGGCGGCAAAATATTCCTCGACATCCTTGTGGTAATCCAGATGATCGCGGCCCAGATTGGTGAAGGCTCCGACGGTCAGCCGCGCGCCATCGAGCCGCGCCTGATCGAGCCCGTGGGAGGAGGCTTCCAAAGCCAGATGCGTGACGCCTTCAGCCGCCAGTTCCGCCAGTGTCTTTGCCAGAGTGACCGGATCGGGCGTGGTCAGTGAGCCGTAGACGCCGCCATCGGGTTTCACCAGACCGATGGTCCCCAATGAGGCCGCCTGTCGTCCCAGCGTGGTAAAAATCTGCCGGGTAAAATCCGCCACCGACGTTTTGCCGCTAGTGCCGGTGATAGCGATGATATGTTTGGGTTGCGGCCCGTAATAGCGGGCAGCCAGCAATGCCAGATCCCGCCGCACATTGGCGCTGCGCAATATAGGCACATCAAGCGCCGGCAGCTGCGCATCAGCCGAAGCAAGAATGAGGC
>JAJRRE010000141.1 GCA_024279745.1 Alphaproteobacteria bacterium | reverse complement strand
GTTAGTGTTTGGCACATCTTATGCATTAAAGAATATTAGATAAGCTGAATATTCGAATATAATGACAGGCAGAACCCAACACTTCTGCTTCTCACGGCAAGTAACCCGACGGGGAGATGAGTAAGATGCCGGAGCTATTCTCCGATGAATGGATGGCGACATTCCAGCACGAATGGAATGCGGAACCCGAATTGGCCGAGGATTTGGCCAAGTTCGGTTTCAACTCAGTGATCGGCTACGGCTACAAAGGCGATCGCAATCCCAAAGCAGTGCTGATTGTTGAAAACGGCAAAGTCGAGGCCGCGGGAAAATTCACCGGCCAGGATCTCAACTGGGATCTTCGCGCCGACCCCGACACATGGGACGACTGGTTGAAAAGCCCTCCTGGACTGATGGGATTGGGAATGGCTTTTGCCTCCTCATCTTTGCAATTTGTAGTCGGCGACTACGCAACAATGATCAAGGATCCACGCATGGCGGGTCCATTCTTGAAAAGCTTCTCAGTAATGGCGCAATTGGCATGAAAAAAACAAACAAAAAACAAACTGCATTTATTTTCCTCGTCGCCTTTGGTTTAACCGCCCCGGCACCTGCAAGCGTTTTTGCACAAGGCACAGCACAGGGCACACCGGCAACTGAAATCGTGGCGGTTGAAACTACTGGCAATGTAACTACCGTCAGCGGCACCGTAGTGCCGTTCAAGGAAGTGGCGCTGGCAGCTCAGGTCCCTGGGCAAATCAAGAAAGTTGCCGGACGCGAGGGCGACACAGTCTCCGCAGGCGATGTGCTGATCGTGATCAACGACGATGCCATTCAGGCTCAAAGACGCGCGGCAATGGCTTCGATGTATGCCGCCGAAGCTGAACTTCGCAATGCCCATGTGCAATATTCGCGCGAGTTATTGTCGCCCCGCTCGGGCAAGCCAACCGGCATGGGCCTGCCCTCCATGATGGACAGTTTCATGCGCCCCTTCTCCGGCCAATATGCCGGACCGAATGATCCGTGGATGCGCCGCTATGCCGATCTTTACGGCCAGGCCAACGGCCTCGACGGTGCACGCTCTCGTCTGATGCAGGCACGCGCCATGATCGAACAGCTCGATGCCAAAATTCGCGACACACGCCTAATCGCACCGTTTGACGGCGTTATTACGAAAAAGGCTGTTGAAGAAGGCGATACGGTACAGCCGGGCCGTCTTTTGATACGCGTTGCCCATGTTAAATATCTTCGCATTCAGGCGGAAGTCCCTGTTCGCTTGATCACTTCTTTATCGCAAAAGAAAGAATTCAAAGCGCGGATCGATGTCGGCCGTATCATTAAAGTCAAGGCGCGGGTTGCTCAAGTGTTCCCGGTTGCCGATGCGGCGCGCCATACGGTGACGGTGAAATTCGATTTTAAATTCGCCGACAACAATTCAACCGGCATTCGCCCCGGACCTGGCGCCTATGCGGAAGTTCTTATAGTCGACAAACATGCAGGCGCAGCAAAACTGCCGACGATCTCGCGCGCGGCCTTGATCCGGCGCGGGTCCTTGCAAGCGGTTGAAATTTTGCAGCCCGGTGGCAAAAGATCGCTTCGTCTAGTGCGCGTCGGCGGACCGGCGGGTCCTGGTAGAGTCACCATTTTGTCGGGCCTAAAGGGCGGCGAAAAAGTGATCTTGCATAGCGCCCCAATACCGGCAACGCAACAAGCGGGCGGCGCCACCAATCCGGTTCAATGACTGCAATTTGCGAATGTTGAAGTCCCCCCGTGCCCTGCCACCAACAGGCAGCCAGTAGCAGTGACGTCAGTTAGGATTTAAGTTAAGTGTCCAGTTCCAGCAGCAACCAGTCCCAGAACAATAATTCGCCTTCAGTCCAAGAAGGCGGCGATTTGGGAATGGCGGGCAAAACCGCCAAAATGTTTATCCACTCGCCGTTGACGCCGTTATTCTTTGTCGCCTTGTTGCTGATGGGGCTAATGGGCCTTTATTTCACGCCGCGCCAGGAAGATCCGCAGATCTCCGTGCCGATGGCCGACATCTTCTTCCAGTTCCCCGGCGCCTCCGCCGAACAGGTGGCCTCATTGGCAACCGATCCGCTGGAACGGATGATGAAGGAAATTCACGGTGTCAAGCATGTCTACTCCGCCTCACAGCGCGGCGGTGCCATGGTCACAGTCCAGTTTAAAGTCGGCGAGCAGATGGGCCCGTCACTGGTCAAGCTCTACGACAAGCTGGCTTCCAATCTCGACAAAATACCCCCCGGTGTTTCGCGCCCTTTAATCAAACCGCGCGGCGTTGACGATGTGCCCGTGGTGACATTCACGTTGTGGTCCAATGAAGTAAACGATTCGGGCCTGCGTCTTGTGGCGCTGGAAGCCGTGCAGCGGCTGATGACCGTCGACAACACCGCACAAGCCTTCATTGTCGGCGGCCGGCCAGAGGCCATGCGCGTCGAGATCATACCGGAACGCTTGAAGGGCTATGGGATCTCCGTGCAGCAATTGGCGCGCACGGTTTCAGCCGCCAATACCCGCCGTTCGATCGGCGATACGGAACAGGGCGGCCAGAGCCTGAAAGTTTACACAGGCCGTTTCCTGCGCCATGCAGCCGATATTGAGAACCTGATTGTTGGCGTACAAAAGGGCTCACCGGTTTATGTGCGCGATGTCGCCAAGGTCATTGAAGGACCGGCCGACGCCAAGAACCTGGTCCAGTATTTTTCCGGCCCTGCGGCTAAAAACACGAAAGACAACACGCAAGAGGGCGCCAATGCGGCCCCCGCCGTGACCATTGCCGTCGCCAAGAAACCCGGCACCAATGGTGTCAGTGTCGCCAATGATCTGATCGCCAAAATGGAGATCTTGAAGGGCCGGGTCATCCCCGACAATATCAATATTGCGGTCACTCGAAATTACGGCAAAACGGCTAACGACAAGGTCAACGGCCTGCTGCTGAAAATGGTCATTGCAACGGCTGCGGTTTGTTTCTTGATCTATCTATTCCTTGGCCTGCGCCCAACAGTGGTGGTTGCCCTGGTCATCCCGGTTGTGGTTTTGATCACCGTATTCATCGCCTGGCTAATGGGCTTTACCATTGACCGCGTGTCTTTGTTCGCCCTGATCTTCTCGATTGGCATTCTGGTCGACGACGCAACAGTGGTGGTGGAAAACATCTATCGCCGCTGGCTGATCAAAGGCAGTTACGACACCGAAACAACCATTGACGCTGTGCGCGAAGTGGGTAACCCGACCATCCTGGCGACCTTCACTGTCATCGCCGCCTTGCTGCCG
>JAJRRE010000008.1 GCA_024279745.1 Alphaproteobacteria bacterium | reverse complement strand
AGAATTGTCCATGCAACAAACCGGCTATTTCCATAGTTTCTGTGTCGCCCCTAAATAGTTTTGGTTTCGCCCCAAAGATGACTGAATTCGAGTTGCCAATTGACTACCGTTGAAACGTTTACGGGCTGCCTGTGTCACAATGGTCACGGTTGTCGGGATCCGGCGGATCCACCGTGACATCATCTGGCGGGTTCTCAGGAGAGAAATTTGGCTGCGCAATGGTTTCAGATGGTTGGTCGGTATTTTGGTCCTCGAAAAAGAGTTGGCGTTTTAACTCGAAAATCCGAGCCTGCGCCTGTTCGCTGCCGTCTTCATCCCATGCGCGCTGGGCCGCATCTAGCGCCCGTTTGAGGCCTAATTGCTTTGCGTGCAGTGCAAGAGCGTGTCTCCAGCCGGTTTCGACCAAAGGGGGCTCTGCATCTGGCTCAGCAAATCTATCGCTTCTGTGCGTTATAGCGCGCTCGGCTCGGATGACTAAGCGGTCCAAACCTAACTTAGTCAATTGGGTGCGCAAGAGCGTTCTGTCAAGGGGGTTGTTTGAGGCGTGGACAGATAATATAGCGTCGCGCAACTCCGCCAAGCTGTTTGATGTGAAATACAACTCAACAATTTCCTCACAATCGTCATCAATCAGCCAGGGATGATTGAGCAGCGCCTTGATCAGCAAGACTTCGCGCGATGGCAGATCGGCGGCGCCGCCGCTGACCAGTTTACTCTGGCGCAGGGATGATGTGGCACCCGCTGGCGGCGGGGCAAAGCGGGAGTTACCCCAGCCGCCGCGCATGTTGCCGCCGCGCCCGGTTGTCCCGGACCCTCGGTGTCCTCCTGCTGATCCGCCGCGATAGGATTGTGCGCCGCCGCGGCCGAAACCTTGGCCCCGGCTCGCGCCATTCCAGTTTCCGCGTGATTGCGGGGCGCCGTCGCTGGTCTTGCGGCTCGGCGTGGTCCAGGCTTGAAACAATTTATCGCGCATGGCGCGCTGATAATGTGCGCGCACGGACTGGTCCTGAATGCCCTCCAGCAAGCCAAGGACGCGTTTTTCCAACGCCGCCCGGCGCTCCGGCGTTTGCCATTGTCCCTCGCCCCATTCGCGCTCCCAAACCACATCAGATAGCGCCCGCGCCTGCGCCAGAACGGACCCCAGCGCATCGGCACCTTCCGCGCGGATCAGATCGTCCGGGTCCAGGCCGTCGGGCATGAAGGCAAAGGTCAAACTTTGTCCGGGCGTTAAATGCGGCAACACCGTATCGACGGCGCGAAAGGCGGCCTTTTTGCCCGCCACATCGCCGTCGAAACAAAGCAGCGGTTCGGGCGCCAGACGCCATAACAGTTTGATCTGGTTTTCCGTAAGGGCAGTGCCCAGCGGCGCCACCGCATTGGCAAAGCCCGCTTGTGCCAGGGCCACGACATCCATATAGCCTTCCACGACAATGATCTGCTCGCGCTCATAAGCGGCTTGCCGCGCGCCAGCTGCGTTGTAAAGAATGGCGCCCTTGTGAAATAGCGGCGTCTCGGGCGAATTGAGATACTTCGCCGGCACGTCGGGATCAAGCGCGCGGCCGCCAAAGGCGATCACCCGGCCTTTCAGATCGTGAATTGGGAACATTACGCGCCCGCGAAAGCGATCATAGGGGACAGCAATATCGTCGCCGTGAATGGCCATGCCCGACAGGCCCATTTCATGATCGCTGAATCCGGCTTTGGCCAGCTCCTGCTTCAGGGCGTTACGTGAATTGGGGGCAAAGCCGATCTGGAATTGGGCAATTGTCTCATGGGTGAGGCCGCGCCGTTCCAGATAGCTGCGCGCCTCGCGCCCGGCAGCACCATGATATTGGGCGCTGTAATAGCGCACTGTGTGATCGAGCAGCTCATATAAACGCTCGCGCTCGGAGCTGCGCCGCTGCATTTCTGCGGTCGGCTCCTGGCGTTCGGGCATTGGCACGCCCGCTTCCTCGGCGAGCCTCTCAACGGCTTCAGGAAAGGCTAACCCTTCGGTCTCCATCAAAAATTTGAAGATGTCGCCATGCGCACCCGAGGCAAAGCAATGGTAGAAGCCCTTTTGGTCGTTAACCGTGAAAGAGGGGGTTTTTTCGTCCTTGAACGGGGAGAGGCCGGAAAATTCGCGGCCCTTGCGTTTGAGCTGGACTTTGCGCGCGACCACCTGGCTGACCGGTAGCCGGGCACGGATCTCATCGAGCAAGGATTGATCAAAGCGCATGGGGTGGTTACTTCGATTGAATTGTGGCCACAGTGGCACAGGAAACAGGCGCGAGAAACAGCAGTCTCATAAACGAATTCAACGTCGATCTATACAACCTACGGGTAGGTGCAGCTAAGACTTACGGTGATTCGGGGCGGGTCTCAGTGATTGCAGCGCAAAAGCGCAACGACATAGCCAGGTTCTACCCGTTATTCACAGGGGCGAGGGCACACAGGGCCGCGATAGTAGCGCGCCGCCAGTTTGTTTAATGGTGTTCATTTCCAATAAGCGGCGATCCAGAAACATGCTATCAGGGTTCCTTTGACCAATACGCCAGCGACTGAGTACCTGAGTACTTTGTAAGTGCTGCCTGTGATCGCCCATTTACTGGAACAGGGCGAATGAGCAGCATTTGGGCCAAAATTACAGTGCGGGCGCCGTAGGAGTTGGCTGCGCGACTATAATTAGGCAGGGCACTAACGATATCGAGCGAGGATTTGATGCGGATTTTGGTAACCAATGACGATGGCATTAATGCACCGGGTCTGAAGGTCATGCAGACCATTGCGCTAAAACTGACCAAGGATGTGTGGGTGGTGGCGCCCGAGCGCGAGCAAAGCGGCGCGTCCCATTCGCTGACCCTGCATGAGCCGCTGCGCTGCCGCCAATTGGAAGATAAAGTATTT
>JAJRRE010000140.1 GCA_024279745.1 Alphaproteobacteria bacterium | reverse complement strand
TTGCTGCTTCAGCTATCAGTTAAGTGATCGAGTGGGTAAAAGCGTTACTGCAGAACATCACTTTTCAACTGATAAACTCACAAACGTCTAATGTATTGCTTGCGTCATCATGTCATGCACTATTGAGTCTAATCTACCATTAGATTCGTTTCCACCAATGTCGCGCGCAACAAACAAGATGGGTCCCTTTGCAGATGAATGAAATGCCGCAGCAAATTATTTCCGCCAAAACCGATGGTGCAACCTCGGTAAATGCAACGAGTTCGGTTCGTTCGGCAAAAGATTGGCTGCAGGCGCTTAACAAATATCGAACGCCCTCCTTGAAACGCTCCTTGTTGGAGATGGTGTTGACGGCGGCGCCATTTGTTGCGCTATGGATTTTCGCCTGGTGGGCCTTGTCGATCAGTTTCTTTTTGACACTGGCAATCGCGGTCCCTGCGGCTTTCTTTTTGGTGCGTATGTTTATCATTCAACATGATTGCGGACATGGCGCCTATTTCCGCCGCAAGGCAACTAATGACTGGGTCGGCCGTGTCCTTGGGGTTATCACCCTGACACCTTACGATGTTTGGCGCCGTGCCCATGCGGTTCACCATGCGACTTCGGGCAATCTCGACAAACGCGGTCTGGGCGATATCGATACGCTGACGATCGAAGAATATCATAATCTATCTTTTGGCAAGCGGATGGCTTACCGGCTGTATCGGAATCCAATTGTATTATTCATTATTGGACCGGCCTATCAGTTTTTGCTGGCGAACCGGGTTCCCATGGGCATGATGAATGCCGGCTGGCGTTATTGGGTCAGTGCCATGGCGACTAACGCCGCGATTATTGCCACGTCCGGTTTGCTGATTTACGCAATCGGCCTTGGACCGTTTTTGATGGTGCAATTACCGATTACAATTCTGGCCGCGTCAGTTGGCGTCTGGATGTTTTATGTCCAGCACCAGTTCGAAGAAACTTGCTGGTTAGATGAGCCGGTTTGGGACAAACATGATGCCGCATTATTCGGTAGCTCGCATTATGATTTGCCAAAACCTTTGGCATGGGCAACAGGTAATATCGGCATCCACCATGTCCATCATTTATGTGACCGCATACCGTTTTATCGGTTGCCGCAGGTGCTGCGCGATTTCCCAGAATTGACCGGTGTCAACTCGGGCGTTCACCGGCTGACTTTTACCGAAAGCCTGTCATGCATTAAATTGCGGTTATGGGACGAAAGCCAAAAACGTCTGGTGTCGTTCAGTATGGCGCGCGAGATTTATGCCTCTCGTAATCGTTGAATTGTAAGGCGCTGTGTTGGCTCACGACAGTTGTATTCTCTCACGGGCCGTATCGGACGCGAAATGGCGTCCGGGCCCTGCGAGGCGCGGCGCATCTTGCCGACCGCGAGCAACCAAGATGCCGCCGGGCGAACATTGTTCGCCGTAGTGCAGGCCAGCAAAGATCTCGGAACTTTCACAGCGGCGCTCCTGATAAGGGAGTGGGGGTGAGAATTATTGTATTCGCTCACGGGCGTTCACCGCTTGGTTTGGTTCAGAGCAAGCGGATATGTCGCTGGGTGGCGCCCAAGCGGGCCCTCCGCGGGGGCGGGCCTAAGGCCCGGGCGAACATTGTTCGCCGTTGTGCAGGCTAGCCAAGCTCTGTGATCTGTTACATCTCCGCCCTCTCGGCTCCAGCACAAGTCTCACCATTGGGGCACAACGCGGCGCTTTATGCGCCCGGGCTGCAAACGCAGCCCCGCGACCCGTGTCGCGCCCCGCCGGAGCTGCCCACGCTTTAGCGTGGATCAGCAGCGCGAGGCAGACAAAGTGTTCGCCCCGCCGGAGGGCCCGGACACTTTTCGTGTCCGATACGGCCCGCAAGGCAAATAAAACCAATTAAGTCTCCTTTAAAGTTTCTGCCCCATAGTAGCAAAATGAAACAGTAGCGCGTCTGGGCAATTTGTGTCGGGTTCAGGTCAGTACCGGATTTAAGAATCTGACGGTTGAAGCCGTTGTCTTCCCGTCTCGCGTTAGCACCCCTTTGCTGTGGGGGCTGAAACCGTTGTCTCAGATCCTTCTTGTTCGGTTTTGGCGGTTTGGCTGACCGCCTAACAATAACAGTGTAGCGCCGATAGCTGAGCCGCTTGCGCCAGCTATTGCATCGCATTTGAGGGAATTTACGCGAGATGAAACTGAAACTGACATCTGTAACATTGGCACTTGCCTGCTTGATGGGGCTGAGCGGCGCGGCAACTGCCGGCGGGTTTGGCGCTGATGCAGGATCTTTGAAGGACGGTATTTATGACGGTGTTCCGGTGCCCGCACCGCGTCCGCTGCCAATTTACAATGCGCAGTGGTATGTGCGCGCCGATTTTGGTTATTCTATTGCAACCGACGACAATTTATCAACGACCGGTTTTGGCTTCACGCCTTATGCCTCGACAGATGGGCAGATGGCGTTGACGCTTGGGATGGGCCGCTATTTAACCCCAAGTCTGCGCGCTGAACTGGCGATCGATATTCGCAGTGAAGCTGATTTGGGCAGGCGCAATCAAGACTATGTCGGCACGATCACCGAAGCCTTGCTGGGCCCGCCTGCCAGTACCGACACGCACACATTCAATGTGGCGCGCCAGGACCAAGTCCGCCTTGCCAGCTATACTGGCATGGTCAACCTCTATTATGATTTTAACAACCGCTCGCGCTTTACGCCCTATGTTGGCGGCGGCGTTGGCCTTGCCATCCATACCATGACGCGCCGCTATAGCGAGACCGCGACCTGCACGACGACAACCAACAGCGTAACTGGCGGGCCGATAGCCTGTCGGGGAACTGGCTTGACAACGCCGACAACAGCAAATGGTACGGGAGCTGAAACCGGTTATGGGCTTGCCGCTAATGCCATGGTCGGAACCGCTTATGATATGGGCGCGGGCTGGAAGCTTGATCTTAACTATCGCTACAGTTGGATGAGCGGCAATGTAAAACTTGTCGGTACTTCTTTGGGAAGTGCCAGCACCGTACAGCTTGGCGATGTCACGGAACATGCGTTGCGCGCCGGCGTGCGAATGGATATCAATTAGAAACTTTTATTGGTGTGCTAAGCTGGCGATTAAGCCGGGCCTGCATTTGCGCGCCGCACATGGTTCGCAACCCAAAAATAAATGATAAAGGCGGAGCCGGTAACGGCCCGTCTTTTTTTGTTGGGTAATAGCACTGCGGCGCGCGCGTCCCCTCCACGTTTTATGAAATACGTCCGCGAAGCCTGTGAGCCCGCGCGATTTGTCCCTTGACAACCTTCCGGCTCGGGCCTACCTGTCGGCGCAGGCCACCCCTCCCTACCGAGGGGCTACTATCTGGAAGGATAGACAACCATGACGAACGCCACCAAACCGGCTGTGCGGCCGGAAAACCCGCATTTTTCTTCCGGCCCCTGCTCAAAGCGCCCCGGCTGGTCCCTCGACAATTTAAGCAATGCCTATCTCAGCCGCTCCCATCGCGCGCCGGGCGGCAAGGCACGCCTGAAACTGGCGATTGATAAAACCAAAGAACTGCTTGGTCTGCCTGAGGGTTACTTATGCGCCATTATGCCGGCCTCCGATACCGGCGCTTTTGAAGCGGCGATGTGGACCATGCTCGGCGCCCGCGGCGTTGACGTTCTGGTCTGGGAGAGTTTCGGCAAGGGCTGGCTTACCGACATCACCAAACAATTGAAGCTTGATGATGTGCGCGCTATTGAAGCCGATTATGGTCAGCTGCCTGATTTGTCGCGTGTCGACTTTTCCCACGACGTTATCTTCACCTGGAACGGTACCACTTCGGGTGTGCGCGTTCCTGGCGCCAGCTGGATCCCCGATGATCGGCAGGGTCTGACCTTCGCCGATGCAACATCTGCTGCCTTCGCGCAGGATATTAACTGGTCCAAGATTGATGTGGCGACGTTCTCGTGGCAAAAAGTCATGGGCGGTGAAGCCGCGCACGGTATCATTATTCTATCGCCGCGTGCCGTTGAACGCCTAACCAGCTACACACCCAAATGGCCGGTGCCGAAAATTTTCCGCATGACCAAAGGCGGCAAACTCATTGACGGTATCTTTACCGGCGCCACCATAAACACGCCCTCAATGCTGTGTGTTGAGGATTACCTCGACGCTTTGGAGTGGGCGCAGTCAATTGGCGGGCTCAGTGCCACCATGGCGCGCGCCGACGATAACGCCAAGGTGATTTTCGACTGGATCGACAGCACGCCCTGGGTTGAAAATCTGGCGGTTGATCCCGCGACGCGCTCCAACACGTCGATTTGTCTGAAGATCACCGACCCGGCGGTAACGGCGCTCGATGAGGCGGGGCAATCGAAATTTGCCAAGCAAATGGTGGCGCTATTGGACGACGAGGGCGTGGCTTTCGACATCGCGTCTTATCGCGACGCGCCTGCGGGCTTACGCATTTGGGCCGGCGCAACGGTTGAGGCGTCCGATCTGGCGGCGTTGACGCTGTGGCTCGACTGGGCCTTTGCGCAGGCGAAAGACACGCTAGCATGAGCGCCCCTCTTCGCCGATTCTATCGCTAGGGTTCGGCATCATCAACACATAGGAGCCGGCAGTCAAAATTGCATGAGACCATCGGGTTTTCAGATGCAGTTTAAGCATATTGTCGGCTCACAAAACATCAATCTCATTCTCACACAGCGCGGCCTGTTCAACAGCCGGGCGTCTTGCAAGTAGAAGGACTATATCATGGCACCTCGTGTCCTCATCTCTGATAAACTCTCTGAAACCGCCATGGCGATCTTTAAGGATCGCGGCCTTGATGTGACGTTCGAGCCGGACCTGGGCAAAGATAAAGACAAACTTGAAAGCATGATCGGCGATTTTGATGGCCTGGCGATCCGCTCGGCCACCAAGGTCACGCAAAAGATCATCGACGCGGCGAGCAAATTGAAAGTGGTCGGCCGGGCGGGCATCGGCGTTGATAACGTCGACATTAAAGCGGCGACGGCCAAGGGCATCATTGTCATGAATACGCCCTTCGGCAATTCAATCACGACGGCGGAACATGCGATCAGCTTAATGCTGGCGCTGGCCCGGCAGATCCCGCAGGCCAATGCGTCAACCCAGGCGGGCAAATGGGAAAAGTCGAAATTCATGGGCACGGAAATCACGGGCAAGATTTTCGGAATTATCGGTTGCGGTAATATCGGCAGCCGCGCGGCGGAACGGGCGATTGGGCTGCGTATGAAGGTGATTGCGTTTGATCCGTTTTTGTCGCCTGAGCGCGCCATGGAGCTGGGCGTAGAAAAGGTCGAGCTGGCCGATCTGTTTGCCCGCACAGACTTCCTGTCGCTGCACACGCCGCTGACCGATAAAACAAAAAACATTGTCAGCGCAGATGCCATTAAATCGATGAAACCCGGTGCGCGGCTGATCAACTGCGCGCGCGGCGGCCTTGTTGATGAAGCGGCGCTTAAGCTGGCGCTGGAATCTGGACATCTGGCGGGCGCGGCGCTGGACGTTTATGAAGAAGAACCGGCCAGGGAAAATCCTCTGTTCGGTCTGCCCAATATCATTTGCACGCCGCATCTGGGCGCCGCTACATCAGAGGCGCAGGAAAATGTTGCGGTGCAGGTTGCCGAGCAAATGTCGGCCTATCTGCTTGACGGCGCCATTTCCAATGCGATCAACTTCCCATCGATCAGCGCCGAAGAAGCACCGCGCCTGAAGCCTTATGTCAAGCTGGCCGAACAATTGGGGTCCTTCGCCGGGCAGTTGACCGAAAGCAGTCTCAAATCCATCAAGATCGAATATATCGGCGAGGTGGCTGAAATGAATACCAAAGCGCTGACTTCTGCGGTTGTTGCCGGATTGTTGCGCCCACTTATGTCGGACGTTAATATGGTGTCGGCGCCGGTGATGGCGAAGGAACGTGGTATTGTTATTGAAGAAGCCACGCGCGGCGAAGAAGGCGCTTATCAAACCTATGTGCGCGTGAGCGTAAAGACCGAGCGGCAGGAACGCTCAGTTGCCGGTACGGTGTTTTCTGATGGACGCCCGCGCCTCATTCAGGTCAAGGGGATTAATATGGAAGCGGAGCTTACACCGCACATGCTCTATGTCACGAATGAAGACCAGCCCGGTTTCATCGGAAAATTTGGCGGCTTGATGGGCGAAGCTGGCGTTAATATCGCCACGCTCAATCTGGGCCGTGACCACCCCGGTGGCAATGCCATTTGTCTGGTTGCAGTTGATGACAAGGTGAGCGATGAGGTTATTGCTTCGGTGCAGAATTTGAGCCAGGTGCAGGGCGTCCACGCGCTGGAATTCTAGGGCACGGCCCACTGGCGTTTTAGATCACAAGCTTATATGTGTTGTTTTGGGGAGGGGGCGCATTTGGTGCCCCTTTTCATTGCCAAGGCCGAATTTTTATGGCAACGACGAAGCCGCGACATTTTTTCTCAAGAAGTGGCCAAAGGAAGTTCGCGCACCGTGCGTCAAATGCGAGAAGACGGTGGTGTATCGCCAAACATTGCGCGCGCATATGGTTGATTGCGTGTTTTAAAAATCCAGACCGGTTTTGGTGTGTTTGGGCGGCTCAGTTTGATAGTCCCAAGGAGTTTATGATAATGCGATTGTTGATAGCTGCGTTGGCTGTGATTATTTTTCCAATGGCGGCATACGCCGATGAATTGCGCGCGACCTCGAAAATTGATGAGGTCTCGGTTTATCCTTCGACAGCGCGTGTGACCCGCATTGCCAAAATTAAAATCCCCAAGGGCGAGCATGTCATTCTTATTGAGGACCTGACGGCGCAGGCTGTCCCTGGCTCAATTCGTGTGCAGGGCGAAGCAACGGGCGCGCTGGAAATCATCTCGGTTGATAGCCGCCGCATTAATGTCGCGCGCAATGACGCCGCAACATTGGCCAGCGAGCGCAAACAGCTGGAGCGTGAGATTGAAACATTGCGCGATCAGCGCGCGGTGATTTCTGCGCAGGTTAGGACCGCGCAAACACAGATGACTTTGATCAGCAATCTGGCGCAATTGCCGACACGCCCGCTGCCGCCGCAAGGAACCGGCGCCGCGCCTGCAACTGATTGGGGTGCAATTTACGGGCTGATCGGCGAGCGCATGAGCCAGGCGCAAATGGTGATGCAAAAGGCGCGGCTGGAGCAGCGCGAACTGGACCGCAAAATCAAGGATCTGCAAGGCAAGCTGGATCAAGTCGCGCCGGTGCAAAAGGTGCGCACCCAGGTCAAGGTCAACGTCGCCGCCGGTGTCTCATTGGACGCGCAAGTAACCATTCAGTATCAGGTGCGGCGCGCGTCGTGGACGCCGCTGTATGATGCGCGTCTGACCACCGGGTCAAAAACCGTCGTGCCAAAACTGACCCTGATCCGCCGGGCAAATATTACGCAGCGCAGCGGCGAGGCATGGGGCGACGTCAAACTCAATCTATCAACCACGCGTCCGGCCGCCGGTTCAGCAGCACCTGAACTTTATACGCAAAGTGTCAATTTTTACGCGCCGCCACCGCCGTCACCGCCCCGGCCCATGGCCATGGCACCAGCAAAAACCCGCTCCTTTAAAAAGCGCAGATCACCAGGACTGGAACAGGACAGTGCGCTTGGTGGTATCGCCGGCAGCCGTATTGCCTCGACCCGCATTGTCGAGCGCCGGGCGCGGATTAGAACTGCTGCATTTCAGGCGGTGTTTACAGTGCCGGGGCGTCATACAATTGCGCAAACTGGTGAATTGAAACGCGTCGGGCTTGGTACGGTGACGGTTGAGCCGTCCTTGCTGGTGCGCTCCGTGCCCAAGCGGCGCGCGGCGGCGTTTCTTTATGCCAAGTTCAAATTGCCGAAAGGGTCGCCTTATCTGCCCGGCCCGGTGCAGCTGTTTCGCGATGCAACTTTTGTCGGCTCCGGCCGCTTGCCGCTGTTGCGCCCAGCACAAGATCATGAGCTGGGCTTTGGCCGCGATGATTCGGTAATCGTGAAATATGCGGTGCTGGAGAAAAAGCGCGGCAAGACCGGTATTATTTCATCCTCCAAAACCGATCTGCGCAATTATAAAATCACAGTCAAAAACCTGCATGAGCGGGCCATTGATCTGGTGGTGCTGGACCAGATCCCGGTGTCGCGCAATCAAGATATTCGGGTGGAGCTGATCGGCCGCTCGCCGCCAAGCGAGAAAAATGTCAAGGACCGGCGCGGGGTGCTGGCCTGGAAAATGAAGATGAGTGCCGATCAGGAAATCAATATCAATTTCGGCTATCGCATCACCTGGCCCAGCGACAAGCGCATCAGATATGGCCGCTGAGCGGCACCGCCTGGAGTTGTACCGGTTTAGAGCGTGACCTGAAGCCGGAGTTTGATGCCTGAAACTGAGCTTGATTTTGTTCTGAAGAATTTGAGCGCCGATTGTGCAAATGCAGCCGGGAAAGGGCCTTGCTGGGTCCAATTCCACCAAATCTGCCAGCACAATTGCTCATGCGCGCTTTAAGGCCCTTGCGCGGGGGGCGGCAGCGCGATACTCACGGAAGGGGCCCCGGCCGAAGTAAATGAACCGGCTGGGCCAAGCAGGATATCCGAATGAATTTGGATGAGCGGATCTATTGCGCTTGGCCGAATTTTTGTGCGCGGGATGAATGCGCGGCGAGTAGGCCGTTTGAGGCCGGAAGGGGTGCAATTATCGCGTCTTACCGGGCAGTGGACAATTCCAGATAGAATACAAATAGAATAGAGGCGTGGGATCAATGGCAAATGTAGTGGTTGTCGGGGCGCAATGGGGCGATGAGGGCAAGGGCAAGATTGTCGACTGGTTGTCGGAGCGCGCCGATATTGTCGTGCGCTATCAAGGCGGTCATAATGCCGGTCATACGCTGGTCATTAACGGTGTAACCTACAAACTTTCCCTGCTGCCGTCCGGCGTTGTGCGCTCGGGAAAATTATCGGTGATCGGCAATGGCGTGGTGATCGACCCGTGGGCGCTGCTGAGTGAGATCGAACTCCTGACCAGCCAGGGCGTCGAAGTCTCTCCCAGCTCTTTGAGGATCGCAGAAAACGCCACGCTTATTCTGCCGCTGCACCGCGAGCTCGACCAGATGCGCGAGAAGGCTGCCGGCGGCGGTAAGATCGGCACGACAGGGCGCGGCATTGGTCCAGCCTATGAAGATAAAGTTGGGCGGCGCGCCATTCGCGTGCAGGATCTTAAAACGCTCGACACGCTGGGTCCGAAGGTCGAGCGCATCTTGACCCATCACAACGCTTTGCGCCGCGGCCTTGGCGAGGCTGAATGCAGCGCCGACGAGTTGATGACGGCATTGCATGAAGTAGCGCCAAAGATCCTGCCCTATATGGACTGTGTCTGGGCGCTGCTCGACAAGGAACGCCGTAGCGGCAAGCGTATCTTGTTTGAAGGGGCGCAAGGCGCGCTGCTTGATATCGATCACGGTACTTATCCGTTCGTCACCTCATCCAATACGCTGGCGGCGCAGGCGGCGGTAGGCTCTGGCGTTGGCCCGCGCGTACTCGGTAATATTCTGGGGCTGGCCAAGGCTTACACAACGCGCGTCGGCTCCGGTCCGTTTCCAACCGAGCTGCACGATGAGATCGGCCAGAAACTTGGCGAGAAGGGCCATGAATTCGGCACGGTGACAGGGCGGGCGCGGCGCTGCGGCTGGTTCGATGCATGTCTGGTGCGCCAGGTGATCAAGCTCAGCGGCATTAACGGCATTGCGCTGACCAAGCTCGATGTGCTCGACGGCTTCACTGAGTTGAAAGTGTGTACCGGCTATACGCTCGACGGCGAGATCATTGACCGGCTGCCGGCGGGGCAGAATGCGCAAGCCCGGGTTGAGCCGATTTATGAGACATTGGAAGGCTGGTCGGATTCAACGGCTGGGGCGCGCAGCTGGGCCGAGCTGCCGGCGCAGGCGGTTAAATATGTGCGCCGCGTGGAAGAGTTGATTGAATGTCCGGTGACACTGCTATCGACGTCGCCCGAGCGCGAAGACACGATCTTGATGAAAGACCCGTTTGAAGATTAGGCGCGCAGCGCCCGCGTGCAGGTTAAGGGCGCGTGAAATTAAAGAATGATAGCGTCAACAGACAACGGCGCCCGCGAGAGTTAGATCTCTTGCGGGCGCCGAATTACTTTATAAGGCTGTCAGTTCTACGGGCCTTTCAGCAATGCGATCAAGAACGCATCGTCAGGCGCACAACCAACAGACAAATTGGTGCCAATGGCACCTTATTTTTCCGTCAGGGTTTCAAGATCGGCGCCGCCTGCCGCTTTATGACAAGCAATACAGCCCTTTTCCTTGCCCTTGGCAACTTTGCCCGCGAGCATCATGCCCTTGGGATTCTTGTGCAATGAGCCATCGGCCTTGAACTTGATCCACATCCAGTCGAGGTCTTCCGCGTCATAGCCTTTTTCGCGTTTGAACATGACTGTGACAGCACCCGGCTTGGCTTTGGGATTATCATACACCGACTGCACGGAAACACCCTTGCCGCCGAAATTGCGCTTGACGATAATGCGTGCAGCGCGGCCGCGGACCGTAATGGTGGAATCCAGTACCTGCTGAATGGCGCCGTGCGGATGGTTGCCTTCATAGGGGCGCACCCAGATGGCACCGGGGCCGGCGAGCTTGGCTTTCACCATGGCAGACCACACATCCTTGGAATAAGCCACTTCATCCGGCGTTCCAAATGGCGGCTTCTTTTGTGCCTGCGCCACCGTTCCA
>JAJRRE010000139.1 GCA_024279745.1 Alphaproteobacteria bacterium | reverse complement strand
GAGCATTTAATCAGCCTCGGTTTTGTGACCTGCGACGGCGACGTTTCCTTCGGCGCCGTTCTTGCCGCCGTCTAGCTTTGCGTCTTTGCGCCGCCGTTGGCCGCTTGGCCTTCTTCTTTGAGCCGGCACGCGCTGCTTCATGTTCCGCGGCAATGGCGACCGTTGCCTCCATGCGCGCTTTGAACATTCTGGCAAAGCTTTCGATCCGCGCGGCATTGGCGCCAAAATCATGACGCCCGTAGCGCGAAGACGATCTGATATCAATACGCGCCGACGAATTATTGCCGGTAATTCGCACGACGATATCGTCGCTAAAGCCCAGGATCAGCGTCTTATCAACCGCTTCAAGCCGCGCCGTTTTGTTTTGGCGGCCGCGCTTTTGGGGCGGAGCCTTGGCGACAATCGACCATTTCAATCTGGCCATGGAGGAGCGCGCCAGTTCAAACGCTTCTTCGACGGAGCGCTCAATCACTATCGGCTTAACAAGCGGATAATATTGCTCCTGCTGACGGGCAGCGCTTTTTCCAGGATATTGCGCGCTGTTGGCGTCTTCGCGCCGGGCATTGGATAGCACCAGATAAGCCGGCGGGTTATCCGGGTCGGTGGTAATGTCGTGAATGACCGGCAGCTCGCGATAGGTCGAAATCAAGGAAGCCGGCCAGACAAACACCAATAGCGACAGCAAAATCCCAAACGTTGCCGGCAGGCCGCCGCTGACACCGGAGCGCCAAATATGCGCGATCGCCGCGATCCCCAAGCCAATTGCGACAACGCATAAAGCGAATCCGAATGCCAGCGCATTCAGCAACATTCCGGTTCCCAGACCCGAAAAGCGGTGCAAAACCAAAACCGTCAAAATCAAGATCACGGCAAATAGCGCCACCCGGGTTGACCAGATCGCCGCCGGCGCTTTGGGATTATATTTTAAAACACTCATTCAGCAGTGCCCAACGTTTCATATTATTATAAAGATCAATGTGTGCGCCGCGCCATTCCTGCTATGGCCGCGCCATTCCTGCGATGGCCGCGCCATTCCTGCGATGGCCGCGCCATTCCTGCGATGGCCACGACATTCCTGCGATGGCCATGCCATGCTTTGGCAAGGTCGGCGTAGGCGACCCGCTACTCCTAATAGCCTTTGTACAAAGCCAGATCGAGGTCTAAAATGGCCAAGATTCAGGCAAAGACAAGGGTTTCGCCAAAACAGGTGGCCAATTGTCCTAGCTTCCCCTTGGCTTATGGCCCATTCATTTATTAGATTGCAAACGGCAGGCATAAGAAACAGCCCGCAAAACCAAGACGACAAACACTACATTCAGATCTTCCCTATAACCTTCAGGTCCCTCATGTCTTCATCTTCATCCTCGACAACAACATCTTCCGCCAGCCCGGCCGCTCCCCTGACCAATTCGCAAATGCGCGATGTGGAGACCGTCCTGCACCCGGCCACTAATTTGTCGGCGCACCGCACCACCGGCCCCGTCATCATGGAGCGCGCCGAGGGCGTTCACCTTTGGGATACGGACGGCAATAAATATATCGAAGGGCTGGCCGGTCTGTGGTGCACCTCGTTGGGCTATGGCAATGAAGAACTGGTGGAAGCGGCGCGCGCGCAGATGAGCCAAATGCCATACTCGCATTTGTTTGGCGGCAAAAGCCATGAACCGGCCATTGCACTGGCGGAAAAAATCAAGGCCATTTCGCCGGCGCCGACGTCGAAAGTGTTCTTTACGTCATCTGGTTCAGAAGCCAACGACACCCAGATCAAACTCGCCTGGTATTACAACAATGCGCGCGGCAAACCGAAGAAGAAAAAAATCATCTCGCGGATGCGCGCTTATCATGGCGTCACATTAGCTGCGACCAGCCTGACCGGCCTGCCGATCTTTCACCAGGATTTTGATCTTCCCATGGCCGGCGTCTTGCACGCCGCGTGCCCGCATCATTGGCGCAATGGCGAGCCGGGCGAGAGCGAAGAAGACTATGCAACGCGGCTAGCCGAAGAGCTGGAAGACATGATCACCCGCGAAGACCCCGACACCATTGCCGCCTTCATCGCCGAGCCGGTAATGGGCGCTGGCGGCGTGGTCATTCCGCCCAAAACCTACTTCGAGAAGATCCAGGCGGTACTGACCCGCCATGATATTGCAATGATCGCCGATGAGGTCATTTGCGGGTTTGGCCGCACGGGCAATTACTGGGGCAGCGAGACCTTTGACATCAAGCCCGACAGCGTTTCCATGGCCAAGGCCATCACCTCAGCCTATATGCCGCTGGGCGCCGTTACCGTATCAGAAGATGTGTTTCAGGCGATGATTTTGGAGAGCGAAAAACTGGGCGTCTTTGCCCATGGCTTTACCTATTCTGGCCACCCGGTGGCAGCGGCTGTCGCGCTGAAAACACTGGAGATTTATGACAAAATCGACGTTGTCGGCAAAGTGCGCGCTGTGGCCCCGCAATTCTTAACCCGTCTTAATGCTTTGGCCGATCACCCGCTGGTTGGTGAAGCGCGCGGTGTCGGTCTGCTCGGAGCGGTGGAGCTGGTCAAGAACAAGAGCGACAAAACCAACTTCGACGCTAGCATCGGCATTGGCGCCAAGACTGTCGAATATTGCCAGGCCGAGGGGCTCATCCTGCGCGCCGTCGTCGGTAATACGGTAGCGCTATGTCCGCCGCTGATTATTTCCGCTGATGAAATTGACGCCATGTTCGACAAACTGGAAGTGGCGTTAAACCTAACCGAACAATGGGCGCGTAAAGAGGGCCATCTTTAGCTGCGCCGCCCACAGAGTTATGCTAGAGTCGGTGCAATACGGCGTTTCGGCATTTGGGCAATGCTTAATGAACATTGTAGCGTTCTCATCTAAAGCGCGAACAGGGAAGGACTGAATTTTGGGGGAAGGGCAAAGGCAATGCTGGTCGTAATCCTTGTGACAGCCAAACGACATTGCGCCTGTCTGGCCCTCGCTGCCGCATTACTTGGCGCTTTGCTTGCCCCTCTGCTTGGCGTTATGCTATCGCCGGTTCTGGCGCAACAGGGCGCCGGGCAGAGCAATAAGCCGATCAATCTTCGCGTCGCCTCATGGAACCTTGATCGCTCAATTCCGGCGCGGCTAAGCCGCCGCTTTGAACGGCGCACCAATCTTTGGCGCACAACATTTGGGCCACGCGCGGCAAAGACCCGGCCTAAAACAATAAAACAACTCAATGTCGAGGCCGATGTGATCGCGCTGCAGGCGATATCTGATTTGCGAGTTGTGCGCCGCCTGTTTCCCGCCCGCCAGTTCCATATCATTGTCTCGCGCCAATTGTTGCTCAATGCCGAGCGTCGGCGCCGCGATAGTCTAAGCGGCGCGCACAGCCGCAATAATAATCGCGCCACCGGACCTGGCCTGCGCGCACCGCATTCGGGCACCACGGCCATTGTCATTCGCCGCGCATCGGGTTGGCGAGCCGGGCGGCGCCAGCATTTGCTGCGTTTTGCCGGGCCGGCCTTGCGCGATGCCACGTTGCCCCACCGCACTGCCGCCATGGCCGTGCGCCTGAAGCGCCGCCGAAAATCGTTTTGGCTGTTGTCGCTCGATCTGGCCCCGCCATGCAAAGGCCTGACAACCAAAGCCGCCAGCCAATCAAATGCCGATCAGCCAAAGCCCCGTCAGCCAAATTCGTGCGCCGACCGGCGCCGCCAGTTAAAACTGTTGCGCGATTGGGTGAGCCTGAAACGGGATATGGGCGAGGACGTCATCGTGGCGGGCAGTTTTGCCGGGCCGCTCAAAATCGGACAGTTGGCGCCCGCATCCGGCCAGGCAGGCACATCGTCGCCGCGTAAGTTCAAAACCTTCCCCAGATCGCTGTCGGCACAAGGCTGCTCGATTGGCGCAGGCGCGGGAACAGCGCAGCCGGGTAATAAAACCAAAACGCGCCAAAACGCAGCGCAAGGACACACACCCAACAACGGGTCCATCAGGGATATGATCTTGGTGGATGTGATCAAACGTGCAGGATATTCGCTGGCTGCTAAATCGCGGATTATGGCAAATCCAAATGGCGTGCACTGCCCGGTCATCGTGGATCTGACACTTTAGCTTTGGCAACAGGTCAAAGCGGCACCATATCCCCCAGACAAAACCAGTACTCTAAACGTGCTGGCCGCCGTTAATGTGCAGCTCGGCGCCGTTGACGTAGCTCGATGCATCGCTGCACAGAAAATAGATCGCCTTGGCCACTTCCTGCGCTTCACCCAATCGGCCGAGCGGGATCTGCTCTTTGACAATCTTGTCCGTACCCGGCGACAGGATCGACGTATCGATCTCACCAGGCGAAATCGCATTCACACGAATACCCAGCGGGCCAAAGTCAAACGCCATTTCGCGGGTTAGCGATGCCAGTGCCGCTTTTGACGTCGCATAGGCCGCGCCGGCAAAGGGGTGCACGCGGCTGCCGGCGATCGACGAGACATTCACCACCGCGCCCTTCGCCAATTCCAATTCTTCAATCAATCCGCGCGCCAGCAGGATCGGCCCGAAAAAATTGACCTGGAACACATGCTGCCAATCGTCATGGGACATATCGATGGTATTGTAGCGGCCACCATCGGGCGCCTTGGGCGAAACCGCGGCATTATTCACCAGCGCATTCAGACACGAGCCCTGGTCTTTCAGCCGTTCTTTGATCTCGGCAATAGCGGTGCGGGTGCTATCCGAATCTGCCAGATCCACCTGGATATGATCTTCCGGGCCCATCTCCCAGGGACAATCTTCAGGAAACCCATGGCGCGAGCAGGTGATCACCCGCCACCCAGCCGACGAAAACCGCTTGACAGTGGCATGGCCGATGCCCCGCGATGCCCCGGTTAACACCAGGGTTTTGCGCTCTGCGTTAGTCTTGTTTGGCATATTTGGTAACCAATTTCCTGTGCTCGCGCTTATAATCTTGTCTTGTCTTGCCCAAAAGAAAGTTAAAGACATCAAGACCATTCATTTAGCACGCCCACGCGGTCCTGCCAAAGCCGCCAGGGGAACGCTGCTCCCTAATAAAGGCCTTTGAGATATCATGCCGCACCATTGAGCTGTTTTAGTTCCGCCCCTTTTGATCAATTCTGCTGAGATGACGCTTCTCAAATTCATTCAGTTTCGGACGAACCCCATGGCCGAAAAACGCCCCACCCCTCGCGACGAAGCATTTATGCCGCTGATATTTGTTGCCGTTTTGCTGGCGCTCGATATCGCGTTCTCCAGTACAAATGCGCAACCTGGACATAACCATCTGGAGCCGCTCGATACGATCCTGAAAGCGTTGATCATGTTGATCCTTGCGGTTATTGCTTATGCGCGGCCGGTCGAATTTGGCGCCCAACTAATCGAGCGCGGGAAACCGCTGACTGGCATATGCTGGCTGGCAGCTATATTGAGTGCGCCCTTCATGGTTCTGGCGCTAGCCGCCAATCCGGCGCCGCAACTGGGTTTGCTGGCCACCGTGATCTGCGCCATCATCGCCAATATCATCACCAAAATTCTGGCGCCTGATCAGCGCGGGTAGCGTGAACTTGAAGCCTTATCATCTGAGTGCTTTGCCAGCGGCGTGCCCCCAGGCGTGACATTTTGCTGACACGCAATGATGTACAAAACCGGTAATACAGATTTCATCATAACGCTTCTCCTTCCCTTCGCACACAACCACTCTTGACTTGAACAGGACCTGCCATGGCGCGCTTCAACAAATCCCATTCCGCTGATCATTTGAGCGGCGAGACCAATGAGCTGGCGCGCGGCGCCGCGCATCAGATAGCGTCGCGTGGCGGTGCGGGGCTCAGCAGCGTAATAGCCGCAGTGGTCTCCGCCTTGGCCCTGATCTTCTCGGGCATCAGTCTTTATCAGACCGTGGTCAAACAAGCGCAATTGCATATGTTCTTGCCTGACACCATCTCCTATACGCGCGAGCCCAATGGTAATTTCGAGGTCTTCGCGCTGCCTATTACAATTACCAATAGCGGCGCTCGCGACGGCATTGTCTCGTCATTAAAGTTGCAAGTTCGCAATATGGAAACCGGCGTGACCAAAGTCTTTAACGCCAGCTATGTCACCAAAGACGGCTATTTCTCGACAAAGGAAGACAGCACCAAGAATTTGCGCCGGCCCAAAGCGCCTTTCGCGCCGTTAAGTGTGCCCAGCCGCGGTGCCTATACGGGGGTGATTTTGTTCTACCCTAAACAATTCATCAAAGAACGGCTGGTGGCAAAGGCGGGCAGCTTCAAATTACGGCTGTCGGCGGCCGCAGACACAACCGAGCATTTCAGCCTGCTTGACCGTTTCTGGTCGACAGAACTGGCGCCGCAAAATTTCATTTTTAATCTGCCCAAGGTGTCGCGCTATTTCGCCGGCTCAATGCTTAGCGGTAACACCGTGCGCCTGTTCAGATCAGAGCCGCGCTGACGGTATGGCCTCACGCTCAGCGTTAAACGCTCAGCGTTATGGATAGAGCACCGTGCTTTGCCAGTCTTGCTCGGTTTGGGCGCGGCGAAAGACAACGCGCTCATGCAGGCGGAACGGGCGGTCGTGCCAAAATTCGATCTCCAGCGGCGTGACGCGAAAGCCCGACCAATATGGCGGGCGCGGGATGTCACCAACATTGAATTTAGCGGTAACCTTGGCGACGGCTTTTTCCAGGGCAAAGCGGCTTTCAAGCGGGCGCGATTGCGCGCTGGCCCAGGCGCCAAGGCGTGAGCCACGGGCGCGGCTGGCGAAATAGGCGTCGGCTTCGGCGTCCGGCACCTGAGCTGCCAGTCCGCGCACCCGCACCTGCCGGCGCAAGCTTTTCCAGTGAAAGCACAGTGCCGCTTTACCGCTCGCCAACAATTCATCGCCTTTGGCGCTTTCAAAATTGGTGTAAAATACGAATCCGCGGGCTTTATGCGCCGCATCATCGAGACTTTTCAGCAACACCATCCGAACATTCGGCAAACCGTCGGGGTCAGTGCTGGCCAGCGCCATGGCATTGGGATCATTGGGTTCATGGGCCTCAGCGTCGCTCATCCAGCGCTCAAACAGCTCAAATGGATCGCTTTCGCGGGCAAAAACATCGGCTTGTTTTCCACCGTAAAAATCTGATTGATCACCCGTCATAATTGGTCCTCGTTTATCACGCTGAATGGTTAATGCGGGGTCGGCTTGCAAATCTTTTCAGATTTGTGGGCGCGCGCTCCCATTGATCGATTTTTGTGATCGTTTCTTGTGATCATTTCTTATCAGACCAGTAACTCATCAGTAAATGCGAGCGTTCGTACCATTTTGTTTTACGCCAGATTAACCAAGTTCGCGCACAATAAGCGTATCTACCGCATTGTATTTGCGGAATTTCAGCGTTTGTTGAGTGAGATTGGTATGCGTAAAACACAGATTTTGGTGCCGCTGGGCGCCGTCATTGCTGCGTCCGTTTTCTTTGTGACGCTTATTGCCTATTCCCCATTGCCTGCCAATGCCGGCGGTCTGATTGGCCCGGTGGCGCCGTCCCTTGCCGCCCCGCTGAGCCTGCCCAGCTTACCAGCACCGCCGCCGCAAAGTCCGGTGGCGCCCGATCGAAGCGCACAAGACATTCATTCGCCAAAGCCGCCGAAGAGCCAGACCGGCACGGCTTTGAGCTGGCCAGAAGCCGAAGTTGTGATTGCCCGGCCGCGCCTTGATCTGTCCGATGAAGTGGCAACCTTGAAGGCGTTGCAGCGCGCCCTGGACCAAGTCGGCGATGGATCG
>JAJRRE010000138.1 GCA_024279745.1 Alphaproteobacteria bacterium | reverse complement strand
TGGCCAGCCGTACCTTCACCGGATCGCCATTCCACATACCGATGGCGGTCAAATCTTTGACAACGTTGAAATAAGAAATCTTGCGGCCCGAATTTTCGCCGCGCCGGATTGAAATTGGTGCGACCTTCTGCACCGTGGCCAGCCAAATCGTGGCGCCTTTCAATTTAGCGCGGGTCTCGGGCGAGCCAGCTTCGACCACCATTGTTCCCTTGTCGAGCCAAATACGCATCGGTACTTTTTTGCTGTTTATTTTAGCGGAGGTGCGCTCAATGGTGCGGTCGATGGAGGATTTGCGACTGCCAACCACATGGGCGATGCCGTTAATGACCACTTGCGGGGTGTAAACCTGGCCATCGCCGCGCTTGATTGCGTAGGCACGTTGGCGCTTGGTATTAGCCGGGCTGGCGAGCGTGTCTTTCCAACCCAGGTAATCCCAGTAATCCACCGGCATGGTCATGGCGATAACGTCTTTTCTATCGACATAATTCTTCAGCAGCTTGTCGGCAGGCGGGCAGGACGAACAGCCTTGCGAGGTGAACAATTCAACCACGGCCTTGACCTTCATCGCCTCGGGTTTGGCTGAGGCGGTGCTTGGTGTGAGAGAAGTCGTAATTACAGCGCTAAGCAGTGCCGCCGCACCCAACGCGGAAAAATTTGGTTTCAATTGTCGCATAATATCTGTTCGCCTCTTAAGCTTAAGCATTCGAATATATCCCATTGGGCGCTCAGTATCGGTATTTTCGCGATCAAGTGCCAGTCACGAATGGGTTATGCAGCGGTTGCCCGGCGGCGTAGAAAAATATTCTACAATCAGCCGGTTAGTGGTGGGAGGCAGTGCCTTGTCAGCTGGTCCCGATACGGCCCAGATATTGAACCGTTTTTTGCCGCTCAGACAGCCGGGCTTCACCCATGCGTTCGAACCCCAATGAAGCATGAAACGCGTCGGAAGCAGGATTAGGCGGGTCTGAGTTAACTTCGCATAAAACGCGGCCATGACCTCGCGCATCGGCGTGCGCGAATAATTCTTCATATAGGCGCCGGGCCAATCCGCGGCGCTGATGGTCCGGTGACACCACAACCCGGTCGACGTAAAAAAATGGCACCGTGCCAGCGCCATGCAATTGCTTTAGATTTGCTTTGTGCCAGTTGAAATTCGGGCTGTCATAGGCGGCATCTTGATCAAACGCCAGAATAAATGCTGCCTGATCATCGATCACACGGGCATAAGATGCCTTGCCAAGATGACCGGCAAATTGCGCTTGCGTCATATCAGATAATTCGGTGGCATAAAGCTGATTAAGCGCAAACATCCATTGCAAATCGGCGCCAATGCCGAGGCTGGTCCTGATGTTGTCGCTGGCCCTGCCGGCGCTCAGCTTGCCGAAATGAACCGGCCGGGATTGCAATAAGGCAGTTGCTGTCATTTGCGGAGCTTTCATGGGGCGTGAGGGCGAGGGTGACAGATGAACAGGTAGGCCCGCCAACAAATAACCAAGCCTAATTCTTTGCTACGACAGGATTATCTTGCAAGACAAGAGCCAAACTCTGTCCTATGCTACCGCGTCTGTGCGCCGCGGAATAGATCGGGACTGGCTGACACGCCTAAGGTCCGGTTCTCTATCGCCATGGCGCGTCGTTACTTATTCGTGTTTCGCGTCCTGCCAGGCGCCCATTTTGAGGACTTCACGCCATTGTTTTTACCCCTAAAGGACGATAATGAACTCGTCTCCATCAATTTCCAGTTTGTCACGATTGGTCTGATTGCGCTGAATATCCTGATTTTCTTTCTCACGCGTGATGGCGTGAATGCGCAGATGGCGATGAGCTTTGCCATCATTCCGGGCGAATTATTGCAGGTAAACTATTGGGGCGGACCGGCGGCGGGCTCATTTAATGAGGTTGCCGTGGCGGAACAATACACCCTGATTTCTTATATGTTCCTGCATGGCGACTTCTGGCATTTAATCGGTAACATGCTGTTTTTATGGGTATTTGGCGATAATGTCGAAGATGCCATGGGGCATATGAAATTCTTGTTCTTTTATCTGGCCTGCGGGATATTCGGCGGGCTTGTGCATACCTGGATGGCGCCAGCCTCAATGGCGCCGCTCATCGGGGCTAGCGGCGCAGTGGCCGGCGTAATCGCGGCCTATCTGCTTCTTCATCCGCGCGTAAACGTCTGGGTGCTGGTGATGAAACTCATCCCCATGCGTATTCCAGCTTCTATCGTGCTTGGGCTATGGATCATCATTCAGATCGTCATGCTGTTCGTGCCCAATATCGGGCCGATTGCCTGGTGGGCACATATTGGTGGGCTGGTTGCCGGCGCCGTATTGGTCGTGTTTTTGCGCCGACCCGGCGTGCCGCTATTCGATTCAGGCATTAACCTGTCGCGATAAGCCGTTAACCGCCAGCTAACAATCTTTGAATTACCCAAGACAGCCAAGTGATTGCGCCGGTGAAACGACGAAGAAGCAATTGACTTGGCAAAAACGCGGCTTTAGGTTTCATCTCGCAGTTGCGAAGAG
>JAJRRE010000137.1 GCA_024279745.1 Alphaproteobacteria bacterium | reverse complement strand
TGATCCAGATCATGTTGATCGCCAAGCGCCTCGAAGCGGTTTTCCAGTCTTGCGACCAAATCGGTTTGTTGGCCTGCTGGGCGCAAGGACGCCGGCTGTGCCTGCTCAAAAGCGGCAGATGATACCGGCTCATCAGTCTCAGCAAAATAAAGCGGCGTGGCGGTTTGGTCGGCAAGCTCGGCTGAAACTTTGTTCTCCAGGGCTGACAGCAAAGACGGTGCAGCTTTAGCTTCGCTTCCTGTTGCAGACAAAGTAGATACAGCGTCTTGTGATGGGATCGAATAGGTTACCGTGCGCTCGCGCATTTCCACATTGACCCGGTCGCCCTGATCCCGTTCGGATTGAACCCTATCGATTTGTTCTGCTTCAGTGGTGGTAGCATCTTGCGCCACCTCCCCTGACGCTTCGGCAGCAGCACTGCCCGGCAAATGAAATACATTTGCTGTTTCATCGTCTGCTTGACCAATCTGCGCGCCCCTGTTGACCTGCGACGGGTCAGCGAAACGAAGCGGCGTCGCTAACGAGGGACCAGCGCCCGGGCCCGTATTATTGTTCGCGGCTCCCGGCCGGTTTTGCCCAACATTGCCTGAGCCGCTGCCGATCGGTCGATAGGAGGTCGGCGCCTGTGTCGGCGGCTCAGCCCCGAACGAAGATTGCGGAACCGAATTTAATTCAGCTGCGGCATGGGCACTATAGGGACCAAAACCCGATACGGTCGTGCCATCAATCGCGGCGACCTTAACCGCCGGCTCACTCCAATAGTCCTGCTCGGCTTCATCGGGCCGAGCAGTTTCAACGCCCTGTTGCATTGGCTGCGATGCGTCATATGCCTCGCCTGAATGCGCCGGTTCCCCGTTTTCTGAACCGGCGTCCTTATGCTGCTGGCTCATCTGCACGGCCAACTCTTCCATCCTTGCCAAAATTTCTTCCGGGCTTAGCCTGGGCTGATCGGTGCTGTCGGACGCATCTAGCGTGTCGCCAAGTTCTGGCTGCGGCAATTCGAATGCCGGTTCATTGGCCGCCAAATCGTCTTCTGCGGCCTGCCGATTGCGCTTATTCACTTCTACTCGTTTGGCCGCGCCCATAACGGCGCCCAGAATGATTTCCGACCAGGCGCCGTCGCGGAATTTATACACACGGAATGACGACGATCCAGCAAACTTTGAGCCCTGACGATGCAGCTTCTTCTGAATGGCCTTGGTCGACAACAGCGGCACCAGAACCCGTGAGAAAATTTTCTCCTGCTCAAAGCTTGAGAACAGATTAGCCAGCAGATGGGCCTCCTGGCGCAGATCTTCTACGTCTGTATTGACGCGCTCATAATGTCCGCCGCCCATATGACGATCGGCGGTGTAAGGCGCATCCATCGGCACGGCGACATAATAATCCCCGCCCCAATCGAACACCACATGGCGGAAGATTTCAAAGTTCTGGCGAATTTCCGGGTCTTTATGTATTTCATTAAAGCGCGACAGGATCTGAATAATCGGGCCACGTTCTGCCCGGCGCATTTTCGGCACCAGATTATCGAGCCGGTTGCGTTGGCGCCCCATCGAGACCAGCAACAGACACAGATCGACAAAGATGGCGATGGCCAGCGGGATATAATCGCGCTTGGACAGACCAGCGCCTTCCATATTAACAACGCTTTGGCGGCCTGTTGTCTTCATCGACTGCACGGCCTTTTGCTGTAGCTCACGCAGATCTTCAGGCGTTGGCGGTAATTTAAACTGCAAGGCGCCGACGATTGTCGCGGTCAGGCGGCGAAACGCTTCAATGACGGCTTCAGAACCTTCAACCGCCGTGATCTTTGGCTTTTGCAGATCAGGTAATTGGTCAATGGCGCGAACCACACCGCGCAAGGCCGCCTGCAATTGCGCATCGGGGCAGGAGAATTTGCCGCCTTTGCCATTTGGAAAAACGGTGCGGGTCGAGCGGTCGGCCAGATCGGAGCGGATCTGCTTAAGCTGGGGATCGGAGCGGAAGGCATTAAAGCCGGTCACGGTCAGATTAAGCTTGCGGTTCAGCGCGCGCATAAACTCGTTGCGCGTGCCGGTTTTGGCGTCGAACGTACTTTTGGCGCCCTTGACCACCTGTTGCAGATCAACATTCAGCGCCTTGATATTACCGTTGATGGAATCGGCACGGGCCTTAATGAAGTGCGAGGCAAAGCCGAAGCGTGCTGCATCATCGTCGCGCAGTTTGCGCCGCGGACCATCGCCAGGACTAGAATTAGGGCATGATGTCCCATTTTTTCGCTCTTCAATTGCCTTTCTAGCCGAAATCACCATCAGGCCGTCGAGCGTAGTTTGCAATTGTGAGACGCGAGTGCTGGCACCGTGCAATCCCGCTTGCACCTGGGAGATGGCAGATGAGGCCGAGCGCGTCGCCTCGGAGCGGCTCTCCAGAACCTTCCAGTAAAAGCCAAAGCCGAAGCCAACGGAGATCAGTGTCAGGAATAAATAGCCAGCGACATAGCTTAATTTGGTGAACAGATTATGCGAGGCGAATAATTGATCGAGCAGCCACACGATCATCAACATCAACATGGCTACCGCGAAGCCAACAACCAATTTTTGCGTCAACGGCAGATCACCCATATTGGCCTGGATCAACTCCAGCATACCGATATAGGTCGCAACCCAGGACAATGAGCCCAGCCCGATCATCAGCGCGACCTTCTTCCAGTCGCGCGCCGGTTTTTCTTCTTCACCCCAATTGTCGTGATCACTCATCATATCCGCCGCAGAGGCTTTAGCCGCCCGCCCTTTGCGTGATGTTTTGTTCCGTGATGAAAACGCCATGACTAGCCCCGTTGCTCCCAGATCTTCCGGCTCTTCTTGCGCGCGGTCCGGTTTCCCGTTGCACCGCTTTGCTTGAATAATATGCGCCAGATCGATTATTTGGTGATGCCAAAGGCGCGGGGTGGCCCCTGCCTGGCATGATTAACCTGATGCCAAGGGAATAGAGAGGGTTTTGGGCTGTGTGTGGGCGCCAATTAGGCCGCATTGGGGCTAAGTCGTGAACCCAATATGAACCCGGCGCACCATTAGGCTGCTAACTTTTCGAATAGAAAAGCGATTGTCGCTGGTTCTGGCTGGCATTACGTCGGTTCGCTGGACCACAATGTTCGCCCCAGTATCCCGGGTTGCCTGCCAGACCTACTCCCTGGCTAATTCGGGCGTGGATTAAGGCGCCGTTGTGTTTTTCGTTTGGCCAATTGTGCCCGCCCTTGTCCCAACTGCCGGCTTTTCGACAACATCCATGGCATAGGATTGGCGCGGGCATGTCTGGCCAAATCTTTAAGCAGGACATTGACCAGCGGTGCGGCGGCTTGCGACGCGTGAAGGCGGCGCGCCCAGGGTTCCACCACTGAGCCGGTCCCGACTACAACCACATAGGAATAGGCGGCGCCATTGGCAAATTGCAGCCCGCCCGTCACCCAGGTGTCAATGGTGGAATCGGGGTCCGCCGTCACCGCTGTGCCGGTCTTGGCAAAATGAAAACGGATATCGGAGCGCCGCGCCGCGCACCATTTCGACAAGCTCTTCAAGGTGCCATGGCTTTTGCCGCGTGCCCGGTAACAGAGCGGCGCCTGCAAAAAGCGCTTAATCATACCCCTGGCGCGCGGTTTGATCAGATCGTTGGGAATGATAAAGGGGCCCTTGCGATCCGCGTGTCCTCCTGTGCGGCGCCCCGGCCCTTCCCCGGCAATGCGCTGCGCTGCCGCTTTGGCCTGATCCAATTCGGTATAATCGAAGTCTTTCACCAGTGTCGGCGGGCGCACTTTCATATTGCCCTTGCCCATCAACGCCGCCAGGACCACGCCCGACATCTGATGCACGCGGCGCGGCGATCCTGATATCAGCCCGCGAACCGCTGCCGTGCTTGGCGGTGTTGCCTGATCTGCGGTAGGGGCTGGCGGCATATTAAAGCCCAGGCCGTCGATCAAACGGCGCACCGGCCGCTGACCAACCCGCGCCAACCGCCATTCAATCGGCCCGCTCAGCGAACAGGCAAATGAGACCAGAGCAGTACGCGCGCGCCGTGCTGTCCCCTTGCGCCGACAGGTGTCGAGACCGCTGGTCGGGGCGGCGCGATCAATATATTTCGTTTTCGGGCCATCGCGCATGACATTGGCAATGGCAATGGCGGCGATGATTTTGCCGGTCGAGGCGATCATGCGCGATTCTTCTTCAACCAGATATTGTCCTGAGCCAGGATCGCGCGCGCTTGGGCTTCCAAAATAGGGCGCCGTATAGCCAGATTCGTAATAGCGCACGATCTCGCCATTGGGCATAGCGGCCACCACAATCACGTTGGGCGCGCGTTTTTCGCCTTTTGAGCGGCGCGCCTTGCCCGGATTGAGCGTATAGCCGGTATTGAGATTAGAACTATAAGTGTCGTCGAGCTTGGCCAGCCGCTTTTGAATTTTCTGCCGCAGCGCCAGATTGTCGGCCACATCGAGCGTCGTGGTCACGCCGCGCACATGATCGCGCCAGCCATAGCCCCAGATATGCTTCATCTGTTCGCGCACACCAAGGCGCGCCGCCGGGATCAACACATTCGCCCGGATCACCGGATTGGCGCGCGCCGGCTTGGCATAACGGGGCGAATATTTCTCCAGCGCTTTTTGCAGCTTCGGCTTGACCTTCGGATCGGGCGGCCCAGCGCCCAGGCTGATCAATTCGAATACGACTTTCTTTTGTGTCTGCTCATCCTTAAGCAGGGCCTGCGCACATTTGCGCGCTCGCACATCGGTGATATAGCGCCAGCGATCCAGCCGCACCGCGTTCAACCGGTCCGAGCCGGGCAGCAGAATAATCGGTTTATTAACCGCCGACGCCAGAACGAATTGCTCGGCAATGGTCAGATCTTTGGCTTCCTTGCCAAACACAATGCGCGCGGTCATTTCGACGCCGTGCAGAGCCGGGCCGCCGGTGCGCTGCGCCAGCCAGATGTGATTGGCCGCCCATTGCTGCAGCCGTGTTTTATCGCCGCCGCGCGTCAACTCATGATAAATCACCGGCGCCAGCCACCATTCACGCAGCTTACGGGCGATTTTGACGCCGGGGCTTTCACCGCGATGGGGCGGTGTACTATAAATGACGCGCGCCAATTGCATCGGCAGCGTTGAGCCGCCAACGCCGAAGCTGGGCCGCCCGCGCGCGATGGTCCGCGTCACCGTCGAATAGGGGATTTTCAACACCCCCATCAGATCAATCCCGGCCGGGTTTAAGAGGCCGCCCAGATGACGGTCTTCCTGATAAACGAGACATTTCCAGTAAAAAGGCGGCACCGTGCGCACCGGGATTGATTTGTGATCGGGATTGGCGACATAGCTGCCGACCTCAATCGGCTTGGCCGTGAAATTGAAATCGCGCTTGGAATCGAGACGTGGATCGAATGTGCCGACGAAATTGCCGCGCACATCATATATAGCTGTCGCCAGCCAGCGCTCGGCGTCATAGCGCAATTTCTCGGCGACATATAATTGTCCAGCCAGACCGCGCAACGGCGCCACCACATAAACCAGAACCAGAGCGAACACGACATAAGCCGCCGCCAGCGTGAAGATGTGGCGCAGTGGCCCGAGCCGGGGATTGAGGATAATGCCAACCAGAAACAGCCGTCCAAGACGGATGGGGAGCGCTAGAATAAGCTCAACCCAATGCAATGACACGCGCAGCAGGGACAGCATAAAATTTGGTAACCACCTGAATTAATGAAATTATATTTACTTGGCGATTTTACGACAATTCGTTCGTTAGCACGACCTAGCGCGCCTTTGTGGCAGATTTCGTGCGCGCGGGAATTTCCACGATTTGAACACATTGGGCCAGTAGCGACAAACCAAGTCGCCCCACTCAGTTGTTAGCAAAGAGATGCCCTCCCATGCCCAATACATCAAACACTGATACACAGACTAACTGCCCCTCCTGCAAGGTTAAGGTGAAGGCCGACGCCAAATTTTGCCATGATTGCGGGGCGCCGATCAAAGCCAGCGCCGCCGAAGCCTTTTCAGCTGGCGCCGCGCAAACAGGCGCCCAAACTGGCGCGCAGGCTGCCGCCCAATCCGCCGCCCTGGCCGACGGCCAGTCTTCTGGCGTGCTGAAACTGTTGTCTAACCCGATTTTGGTCGTGATCCTGGGCAGCGGACTGGTCTTTGCGGCCGGCTATATGGTGTCACAGCGAGGCGTACAATCTGGCGCCATGTCCGCCAATCCAAATGCAATCTCAACGCTGGGGCGAATAAGTGCGCCATCAATGTCGCCGCCGCCTGCCGCAGCACCAGGGTCGGCCCCCTCGGCCCCGCAAGGCTCGCCGCAGAACATTGATCTGGCCAGCATGACCCCGCGCCAGGCCGCTGATCGTTTATTCAACCGCATCATGGCGGCGGATGAGAATGGCGATATCACGCAAGCCAAACGCTTCGCCCCCATGGCCGTGCAGGCTTACGCCATGGTCCAGCAGATGGACGGCGATGGACAATTCCATGTGGGGCTGATTCAGCTCGTGCAGGGTAACGGTGAGGACGTGCGCAAACAGATCGAGATATTGCGCCGTGATACGCCGAACCACCTGCTGGCCCTCGCCCTGGAATATAAGCTGGCCAAACGCGATGCCAACAATAAGTCCGCCGAAGATATTCTGGCGCGCTTCGGCAAGGTCTACGCGAAAGAAATTGCCAGCGGCAAAGAAGAATATTCAGCCCATAAAACAACTATCGACAAGCTGCGCGCCGCCGCCAAGAGCTAACAGAGGCAGGCCTGAGCATAGCGAGGAATAGCCGCGAAGACTTGAGATCACGCCCCGGAAACCAATACTGATTCAACCAAAACCAAACCTGCTCAAGGAATTGGGTAGTGGAATTTTTGCACTCGTGCGATTATGCTTGATAAATACAATAATTGATATTATCAATTATATAATGAACGACAAGCCTGCACAGCGCACCACCCAATCAATTCATCATAGTCTTGGCTACTGGACGACCCTGATCGCCCGAACGATGGAGGCGGATTTCAACAAACGTCTATCTACATATGGAATTACCCGCGTTGCCGGGGCAGTTCTTGGAGCTATTCATTTTGATAAAAAAAAGACGCCATCAGAACTGGCCGCATTCCTGAGCATAGACAGAGCTGCCGTTACGAGGTTGCTGGACAAACTGGAAGTCCAAGAGCTGATTGCGAGAAATCGGACGGGATGTGACCGGCGCTCTGTGTCTTTGCTGGTAACTCCAAAAGGAAAGACACTATCGGCAAAAATCGCACAAGAATCCAAAGCCGTTAACGCTCAATTTGCAACTGATCTAAGCCCTGAAGATGTGGAGCAATACATAGAAACGGTGAAGAAAATGCTGGCAAACAGTAAAGAGCCCGTCAACACGCTCTGACCCCCATACTCTGACACCACGCATTGGAGAGACACATGAAACACATCATACCAACACTTGCATTAATTCTTTCGCTTGGCTTTACCATGCCCGCGCTGGCGGCGAACGATTACCCCACCAATGAACCGATGGGCGGCGAGAAATTCGGCCATAGCGTGACACATTTAGGCGACAATATTTATGTTTTTCGCTGGTGGGTATACCGCAACATCTTCATCGTAACAGATGAGGGCGTGATCGCGACCGACCCGATGAATCCCAAAGCAGCGAAACTGCCGAAGCAAGAAATTGCAAAAGTTACCGACAAGCCAATCCGCTATATCATCTATAGCCACAATCATCACGACCACATCAGCGGTGGCACCGTCCTGGACGGTAAGAGTGCCGAGTTCATCGGGCATGAAAATCTCGCGAAGGAACTGCTCGACCACCCCAATCCCACTGTGCCTGCGCCAGACATCACCTTTGCCAAGACCTATGTGATCGAGCTTGCTGGTCGCAGGGTCGAGCTTGAATATTATGGACCCAGTCACGGCAAGAGCCTCATTGTGATGCGCTTGCCAAAGGAAAAAATCATCTTCACTGTCGATATAGTCACACCGCGCCGGGTGGCATTCAGGAATATGCCGGATTTTTGGCCAGACGAATGGGTCCGCACCTTGAAAGAGATCGAGGCGACCGATTTTGACTATGTGATTTCCGGTCATGGACCCGCGACAGAACCGGCCATTGAGCCAGCTAGCGTTGTGACGCAGCAGCGCGAATATCTTGAAGATCTTATGGCTGCCGTAAAAACAGCGATGGCAGCAGGAACACGCAATCCAAATAAACTCCGGCAGGTGATCAAACTCCCAAAATACAAAAATTGGCGGGCCTATGATGCCTGGCTGCCGATGAACATCGAGCGTATTTGGGCATTCTATCACATGAAGTGGTAGGAAACCGAGCGTAGAGCGCCGCCCCCCCCCCCGAACGACGCCGCTGGGAGTTTACCACCATCGAGGCAAAGAATAACGGCGTCCGCATTCTTCCCTTGGGGACCGCAGGACGTCGACTGAAGCTTATGCCAGGCAATGGGACAAAACGGATATTTGGGCGGCATCTGAGTAAACCAGATCCATCTTAACCAGCCGCCAAAGCTGACCAGTAAACTGGGGGGGGGGCACTTCATTTTTTACGTGCACGCGAAACACCACAATCGACGCTACGAACAAATGTTTTTCGTTGCTATCTTGCGCCTGAGATTGCCTGGTGTCTTTAAGGCAACTGAGCGTTGCCGGACCATCTTGGTTTGTTCTCCCTCCTCTCAGACAACGGCGCTATCAACCTAAAATTGCCATCGTAAGTCACCGAGTGGAAACAGATTTTAAACCACCTGTGTTTCACACAGGCTATCGCCGCCTTGCCTCGCAACCATAAAGATTATGCGCGAAGACTGGCGCAACGCCCCGCCAAGCTTATTCGTCCAAATGAATGCGATCTCGGCGGCAATATCAAACTCACTTATGAACGATCAATTAGCTCGTGCAGCCACTTTGCCCCTTGCTCAGGTAAGGCCATCGGTTATGTTGCGCTGCACTCCGAATGAGGGCCGACGGTATGAAATGAGTGTTGGGGTAGACATTTGTTTTGGTGCCGACGTCGAGCGGGCAGAAACTGGATAACAGGGCAAGTTATCGGTTTCTGCCGCGCGGTGCCTCACGTGAGAACGCGGGGCTCGACGTGGCGGTTGTCATTTGGATAATCGAAGCGCGTACAAACAAATCGGGGGGACAGCCTGGCTGCCGTTTGTTTGTTTAACGCGACTATAAGTGAGCCGCGCCGGGGATCAGTGGACTTGATCTTAAGCTTGCGCGCTCCTTAATGACGAAGGGCTGCCCTCCCCATTGGGAGCGGCAGCCCTTTTTTTGGCGCGTCGCCAGACCGTTTGCGCCAGATCCCTTTGTGCCAGGCTGTTTGCACCAGGTAAAGCGCACGCCAATCAAATACAGCTGATGAATGCAGCTCATAACTTTGACATTGAATTGCGCTATCAGATTTAATTTCGAACCATCTGTGCACCGCGCCGCTCCTGCACGTACATCCAAAGCCCGATACAAACCACCAGGCCCATTGCGGGCAACACTGCTACATTGACCGCATCCCAACCTGATTTTTGCTGCAAAAACCCAGACAAACCGGCGGCGACCGCGGTCATGGCGTAGACGGCAAAATCATGCACGCCCTGCACCTTCGCCTGTTCGGACGGCTTATAGACCGTTGTCAGCAATGTGCTGCCGCCGACATAGGTGAAGTTCCAGCCCAGCCCCATCAAGCTCAATCCGATCAGAAAATTCATGAAATCAATGCCGGCAAGATTAACCAGCGCACAGCCCGCTTCAATCAGAGCGCCAATAATAATGATTGGTACAGCGCCAAACCGTTTGATCAGATGACCGGTAAAGAAGGACGGCAAAAACATCGCAACGACATGGGCCTGGATGACGGTTGCACTGTTGGAAAATGTGTAGCCGTGAGCCTGCATGGCCAATGGCGTTGTCGCCATCACCAGTGTCATGGCGCCGTAGCCGAACATTGACGCCGTTACCGCAAAAATAAATGCCGGCTGGCGCGCGATCTGGCCGAGCGGGCGCCCCCCCGATGCGCGCACCTCCGCTGTAGGCCGGGGAATACGCAAGCCCTGCACGATCACCAGGCTGATGGCGGAGAAAATCGCAATCATGACGTAAACGCCAACATAGGTCAGCGGCGCAAACCAGTTCAGGGCCGATTTGGCCGCCTGCGGTCCAAACAGCCCGGCCAATACGCCGCCCGCCATTACCAGCGAGATCGCTTTGGCCTTAAAGTCGTCGCTGGAAATATCGGCCGCGGCAAATCTGAAATACCAGGCAAATGCGCCCCCGATCCCTTGCGCGAAAGCACCCACACACAACCAAATGAAACTATGCTCATAAATTGCCCAGGCGGAAAGCAGCCCCGATATGACACCGATAATAGCGCCAACACTGAAACCAAATCGGCGTCCTGAATGTTTCATGAGAAATGACGCGGGCAGAGTCGCAACCATAATGCCCAGCTGGCCAAGAAAAATCGGCAATGTGGCCAAAGACTTGTCCGCGCCAAGCAGCATATGCCCGGCCAGCGGTGTTGTGGCGATTGCAGCACTTTGCACAGACATAAAGAATGCCTGACATAGCGCCAACAGCGCGACATTCCTGCGCACGGGATCGCGCCAATACTGGTGAAAGCTCATGTGGTTTCCTGAAACTGCCGCGCCGCCTGCTTTAACGCCGCAGACCCTGGCCAGCTTTGAACGGCATTATTTGAACAGCATTAAATGGTCGATACTGGCCCCTCATTACGCCTTCAATGGAATTACGCAATAGATAAAAGGGCGCGCCCCCGCCTGCCAGCAGCGCGCGTCAACCACAAAAAAGGGCGCTCCGGTAAGAGCGCCCTGATCAATTCCCAGTCGGCTGCGTTAAATTATTCCGCCAGCTGTTTATTTTTGCACTTTAACCGTCGTGAACCAAAGCCCGTGGTCTTTCACCATCGCATAAAAGCGAGCGGCATTCTTAGGCGCCAGACGAATACAGCCATGGGACGCAACGCGGCCAAGCCGTCGTGTGATCGAAGTCCCATGGATAGCCACTGACCCCGTCACCCATACAGTATGGGGAAGGCTCATCTTCCATTTTTTGGAATATACAAATTTCTTCATATTATAGGGTGTGAAATTACCGGTTGGTGTGGTGTAGCCTTTGCGGCCGGTAGAAACCTTCCAAGTATACTTCTTTTTG
>JAJRRE010000136.1 GCA_024279745.1 Alphaproteobacteria bacterium | reverse complement strand
TTTGGTTTCTTCCGACAATTGCTGCGTTGCAATTCTAACGCGGTCTATCTCTTCTTGCGTCCGTTCAACCATTGTGTATCTTTTCCAGTTGTTATTCTTTATTCATCGGGAAACTGATCCATCAATCCGGCCAGCTCCCGCTCATCGAGCGGTGAAGAAAGTCCGTTAATTCCATAAACGCCTTCTGCCGCAGCTGTCAGCTCGGGCAACGCCATTGCCCAAAATTCGCGCGGCGCAAGACGCAACATTCCAAGCCCAAAGGCCATCACCTCGCCCCAGGGAAAGGGTCGGCTGCCCTTACCGCGTCCTCCCTTTTGTGTCCGGCGCCTGAGCCTGCTGGTCGATCTCTAGCGTCGCCGATCAACTCACCGGCAACCGCGCCGACGACAGCTCCGACGACAGCTCCGGCAGGACCGCCAAAGGTTGCGCCCAGCAATTGCGCCACAATGCCAATGAACCCCGCAGCGCCGCCTTCCGCACGCATGTCCTTGACATCATCATCCGCAATCTTGTGGCCGCCGCCGCGTAGTCCCGCCGCAATCACTCGCGCCGCATCGTTGGCGCTGATCCGCCCTGAGCCAAACCGTTCGGCCAGCGCCAGCATGTCGTCATCACCAAATGCGCCTTCCAATTCTGCCAGCGCCCCCAATGTAAGGCACAGCTTATAAGTCTTGCCATTCAGACACGCTTCAATTTCACCGCGATGTCTATTCGCCATGTTGTTCTCCTTTAAATTGGTTTTGCTCAGCTGGGGCTAAATCACTACAAATGTCAGCGGACCGGCGGAATCGAGCGATAACTCGAAAGACAGTTCCCCATCATGCCGTCCCGCGAATTCAAAACTGGTGATTTGAAACAACCCTTCGACAATACCAAAATTCGGTATAATCACCTGCCAGGACCGTATGGTTCCATTAAAGAAATAATCGCGTACGGTTGCATCTGATGCGGCATCCTTGAACACGCCTGCGCCTGAGATCCGCGCCGTCTTCACGCCTGCCCCGGCAAGCAATTCGCGCCATTCCCCTACTGATTCTTGATGAGTAATGTCGACGGTTTCAGTGTTGAATGCCAAATTGCGTGTCCGCAATCCTGCCACCGTTGTGAACGCTCCCAGGCCATCACTATCGACCTTCAACAGAAGATCCTTACCTCGTTGTGCTACCATTTTCGGCCCTTTCGTTATTTAGCCCATGAGCGGGCTCGTTATAATTTTCTTTTCAAGACGTCGCACAAAATAACCCATCAAATGGGGTATGATTTCACCGGTCGCGCCGACTATATTTTTGTAACTAATCTAGTTTGCAAATTGATCTCGCGCGTGATTTTCCAAAGCTAAACCAGCGGCTCACTGACAGCTCGAAACCGCACCGTGCCATGATAAGTGTCACCATCGGGCTCGCGCCGTGCATCGGAAAATTCATGGCGCAAATTGATAAGCGCAAACCCCGTCATTGCCAGCGCCCGCTCATGTAGAGCCGTTCGCAAAGCCGCCATCAGTTCATAAACCTGTTTGCGCCCGGCCTCGCGCGACCACACATGCAACGTAAAAATGTGCTCAGCGCCGTCGTCGCTTCCCGTGCTCCAATCGCGCAATGAACTTTGCCCGAATGTCAGATAAGGATAGTCCTTTCCTTGCGGGACATCGTCGTAAACATGCGGCCCGCCGAGCAGGGACGTTACCGCCAGATCGCCAATCAGGGCGCTATAAACCGCCTGCTGCAACGCCCATTGTGCATTAGCCATTGCTAAGCCCTTTCGCTTGGTATTTTGCCAATTCTCTAGTGTTGCCGCAACTGCATATACGAGCGGCTACCAGGTGGTGTGTGACATCACTGTCGTCACAGCCGCCGTTCTTCGCACAGCAACCGCAGCCACCGGCCGCGCTCGCCGACATCAATGACGCTTTTGATTTCGAAAATTCGTTGGCCTTTTCGCAAGCGCATATCCGGCACGACACCCGTCTTAAATCGCAGCCAGATCTCATGAGTGAGCGTGCCGCTTAGCCCATCGCCATCGAGCCCTTCATCGCCGCTAAGCGGCAGCAACGCCGCCCACGGGCTGGCCACGACCACCCAGCTTTCCGCCGCGCCGCCGCCGCCATCACCTAACCGCGCAACCTTCTCCAATTGCAGCCGCTCACGCAGATCACCAATCGTTATCTGCTGTTTCATAGGCGTCTCTCGCGGTAGGGCATTAACAGCTCGCTCACCATTTTGGGAATAGCAACCGCACTGCCCCCTTGCTCAAACGGCTCGCGCCGCTCATACCAATGAGCGATCAACAGCAGCAGAGCCTGACGAATTGGTTGCGGCACATCACTTGCCGCCGCGCCATATCCCGCTGTAAAGGCGATTTCAATGCCATTGGCTTTGCGTTCTGGTCCAGGCCAACCCACACCGCCAAGCCGCACCAACCGCGCCGGTGTTCCCTTACCATCGACATAATAGCCGCTGGCCGCCACCGTTTGTGTGGTCTCGTTTTCATTATAAAGCCGTACAGCACTCACCGATTGAACCGGCCGCATTGGCAATCGAACAGTGGTACCCGGCGGCCAGTCATCCAGGAACAACGACCAGCTTTGTGTGATCAGGCCGAGCCCTAATGAGGCTTCAATATGCAGCCGCGATGTAATGATCAAACTTGAAATCAGCGTGTCTTCATCATTGTGATCAACACGCAAATGGGCCTTGGCTTCGAGCAGGGCGACCGGCTCGACCAAGGGCCCGCTCGTTAATACGAGGGCCATAGTCTTTTCCTTTTACTTAGATTACCGGATCATTCCGGCCAGACGGCAGGCAGCCATCGAATTCGTTTCTCACGGGCCGTATCGGACGCGAAAATGCGGCAGGGCCCTGCATCAAGTGGAACATGCCTCCGACATGACGGCGCGCCGAACATTATCCTTGCGCGTTTCCAACACGACCTGGCGGGCGAACATTGTTCGCCGTCGTGCAGGATAGAAACAACAGGGAACTATCGCAGCTCGAAACCATCGGCTCTAGCCTCGTCCTCACCATTTGGGTACGATGCGGCGCTTCATGTGCCCAGCGGCCAAAGGCCGCCGCCGACAGTTCGGCGCCCCGCCGGAGGGCCACTTCGCCCGCGAGGCAAATAGATCTGCGCGCCGTGAGAGAAATAACAAAGCCGCGCCCCAGGGCTGCAAGCGCAACCCTGGGGCGTTGGCCCAGACGTTCTTTTGGCGCGGGAACGCTTCGTGAGCCAAAGTTTCCTTACAGACCGAAGCGCAGCAGCTTGATCGCGTCGAAATCCTGTACGCCGCCGCCAACACGTTTTGTCGTATAGAACAAAACATAAGGCTTCGATGAATAAGGATCACGCAGCACGCGAATGCCAACCCGGTCGACCACAAGATAACCGCGCTTGAAATCACCAAACGCAATAGACAGAGAGTCTGCTGCAATATCGGGCATGTCTTCGGCTTCAGTCACCGGAAAGCCCATCAGTGACGGCGAGTCGCCCGGACTTGCCGCCGGCTGCCAGATATAATCGCCTTGCGCGTCTTTGATCTTACGGATCTCCGCCTGCGTGGAGCGGTTCATCACCCAATGAGCGCCGGCACGATAGCCCGACTTCACCGAGTAAACCAGATCGATCAGCGTATCAGAAGGATCAACTGCCGCAAAAGCACCGGCGACCCCGGTGGCAATGGTCCCGATATTGCCCCAGGTCCAGGTTGCATTAGCGACTGTTGGATAACTCAAAAAACCCTTCGGCTTGTTGATGCCATCACCGGCGACAAAAGCCGTGCCTTCTTGTTGCGCGAACGCCACGCGTACTTCTTCGGCGATCCACTCATCGATATTCACAACCGCATCATCAAGCAGCGCGGACGTTGCCGCCGGCATTGCATAAAGCTCCATGGTTGGAAATGTCAGCTCGGCCAAAGTCGGTGATGTCGTCTCCGGCCGCGCGGCCGCTTCACCAACCCAGCCCACACCAGGGCCGGAGATCGAAAACGGTTTTTTATAAACCGATCCCGACACCTGCCGAATGCCGGCAATGGCGCGGATCGGCGAGATATCCTTCATCGCCATATTGACCGCGTTTTCCGTTTCCGGTGGCACCAGATAACCGCCGTCTGGATTGGACCCGACCGACAACGCCTTGCCTTCGAGCTCAGCCAATTTGCCGGTCTCGCCTTTGCGCACATAGGTATCAAACGCGGCCTTATGCTGTAATGACACCGCGCTGCCGGCGTCTGCGCGCGCCGCTGTCACACCAAGTTGCGGGCGCACCGCCTTTAAACTCAGCTCATCAACACGGCGGCTATTGGCATCAACCGCGCGATTAATTCGCGCCAGCTTTTCGTCCGCGATGACATCATCCCGGCCGCGTTCAATGTCATCGAGCCGCGCGTCATTGGTCTGCTTAAACTCCTCAAAGGAGCGCATCAGATCATCAACCGCCTGCCCCACATCGCCCGTACCCTTCACTTCAAAATTTGCGTCTTCACTCATTCCAAATACTTTCTTGTTTGTTTCAACTAGATCGCATGAGCCGCGCCAGATCGCCGATGCGCTCTGCCAATCGTCCCACACTGTTTGGGTTCAATGCCGCATCCCGCCTGGCCATCAACCCTTTAAAGCCAAGCCTCGATACGGCATTGGCCTCGGAGCGCGTCAGCCCGGCATCCCGCACGAGC
>JAJRRE010000135.1 GCA_024279745.1 Alphaproteobacteria bacterium | reverse complement strand
TAGATATGAACGTTCCGCCATTATCGCAACCGCTGCCCTAAGATCCCATTGCGCAAATTCGTACAAATTTATCGATTAATGGCTAATGTAGCAGCCAAATTTGCCAAATCTAAGGGCAATGGCGCATCAAATGCCAAAGATAAGCGCGAGATCGGGTGCTCAAAGCCCAGATGTACCGCATGCAGCGCTTGGCGCCCCAGCGCGCTCAACGCTTGTTGTTGCGACTGGGTCAAATTGCGGGCGCTGGCGGAATACCCGGCGCCATAGGTTGTATCACCGAGCACAGGGAAACCTTTATAGGCCAAATGTACCCGGATTTGATGCGTGCGCCCGGTTTCCAATTCGCAAGCCAGCAAGCTCGCCATTTCCTTCCCATCAGCGTTAAAATAGCGCTCTTTTACCGTGTAATGGGTGATTGCGTGGCGGCCACGCCCTTCTGCCACCACTTCCATTTTCTGCCGGTTGGACCGGGAGCGCCCTAGCGGCGCATCAATCGAAGCTTTGGGGAAGGCCGGCCCCCCCCAGACCAGTGCCAGATAGCACCGCGACAGCCGCCCATCGCGGCCGTGCAATTGAAATTGCTCCGACAGGCCTTGATGCGCCGCATCGCTTTTGGCAACCACCATCACCCCGGACGTATCCTTGTCCAGCCGGTGAACAATGCCCGGACGGCGCACACCGCCAATGCCTGACAGCGTGTCGCCGCAATGGGCCAGCAAGCCGTTAACCAATGTGCCGGTTTCATGTCCTGGTGCCGGGTGCACGACCAGCCCAGCGGGCTTATTCACCACGATCACATGATCATCTTCGTACAAAATCTCAAGCGCCATGACTTCCGGCTTCGGCTCGCCCTCGCTCAGGTTCGGAATGATGACTTCATAACGCTCGCCTGCCACCACTTTTTGCGCCGGATCGAGGCAGGGCTTAGATGAAATGTCTGAAGACGTGCTTGCTGAGCTTGCAGCACCTGCTGAATCCGCTGCGTGCTTTGGATCGGTACTCGTTTTATACACTTGGCCAGTCTTGATCAGCGCCTGTAACCGGCTGCGGCTGAGCGTGGACAACCGCCCCGCCAGGACTTTATCCAACCGCTGCCGCGCCTCACAATCGCGCACAATGACCACGCCTTCCGGCAGATCGTCATGTTCCAGGTTGGACTCCGCCACACCGCTATGCGGCACCTCGCCCAGCGCCACTTCCGGTTCACGCTCAGAATCGGCGGGTTGGCTGCGTCCCGATTGCTTGTTTGGGGCAGTTTTAGTGTATTTTGAATGGCTCATAGCGCTCCTTTGCCTCAAGCTGCATCATTGCACAAGGGCGTTTACGGGCCCCGGCGCAACCAGCCGTCCTGCTGACTTGATGTGACCGCCCCCGAGACCTCTTGCAACGGGTTCCAGCTCAAGCTATTGCGGCAGTCCCACATCAGCTCAATCAAGGAGACGCCAGGTGAGCAAAGAGCAGCCGGGCCGAAATACTCAAAACCACGAAATTGCAGGCCGGGGCGATCCTTTGAGCGCCGAAGATGGTCAATGGACCGAACCGCAAATTCGCTTTATGAAGCGCGCGATCGCCGTCATGAGCACGATCTTGGTCCTGGGCTTTATGCTGCTGATCTGGCGGATCATGAATTTGACCGGTGACAAGACCAGCCCTTCAGCACCGGCCGGCGCCGCATCGACCAGCAAACCAGGTATTGCAAATGGTGTGGCAACACTACCCCTGGCGCAACCACTATCGTTCAAGGCTTTGGCGCAATTATCTTTACCTCCCAATGCGCAGATCCGCCAGATTTCATTATCCGGGCAATTATTAGCGGTTCATTATAGCGCCCCGGAGGGCCGCGCCATTGCCATCATCGATTTAGCCAGCGGCGAAACCATCAGCACAGTACGCGTGAGCAATAAAGTAAAGTGAGGAGTTTTATTTCTCGCTTGGTTTTATTTCTCTCACGGCGCGCAGCTCTATCTGCCTCGCGGGCCGTATCGGACACGAAAAGTGTCCGGGGCCTCCGTCATGTGGAACATGCCTCCGACATGATGGCGCGCGAAACGGTTCGCGGGGCTGCGCTTGCAGCCCGGTCGGACAAGCCGACGTAGCTTGCCCTAATGGTGAGGGCCGGGCTGAAACCGAGGGGGCGGCGCTGTGATAGTTCTCAATTGTTTCTGGCCGGCACCACGGCGAACAATGTTCGCCCGCCGACAGTTCGGCGCCCATGCGGAGGGCCAGTGACCAAAGGGAACGGAACGGCCCGTGAGCCAAGAGTGCCCTAATGGTGAGGGCCGGGCTGGAACCGAGGGGGCGGAGCTGTGATAGTTCTCAATTGTTTCTGGCCGGCACCACGGCGAACAATGTTCGCCCGCCGACAGTTCGGCGCGCCGTCGCAGGCCCGAGCTATGCTCGGAATAGCCGCGAGACAGAAAAACCGCAAACCAAGCGGTGAATCCCGTGAGAGAAGTCAAATTCTCATAACACCCCCTCCCCCATCAGGATACCTCCACCGCGCGCAAGTGCGCGCCCGCCGACAGTTCGGCGCCCATGCGGAGGGCCAGTGACCAAAGGGAACGGAACGGCCCGTGAGCCAAGAGTGCCCGCCAACCAAAAATTCACAAATTGCGCGATTTTTCAAATTGACAATGCCGCCAATATTCAACATAGTCGCCGTTCATGCGAGGAAAACCAGCTGTTTTCCCGATAAGAATTGCTGTCCGAGGCTCAAATCCAGTTATCGCAGGGCTCTTTCAAGATTTGAAGGAGAAATTGGGGTCAGAATCCCGACATTAGTGTCGCGCTCCCCCAAAGCCTACCCCCATTAGCTGGAGCAAAGTCCGCCACACGATCCGGCGGCGCCGCAGGGCGCGACAAGAATAGGATTAAAGTCATGCACGCAGTCATAAAGACAGGCGGCAAGCAATATCGTGTTGCAGCCGACGACGTCTTGAAAATCGAAAAAATTGAAGGTGAAGCCGGGGCGAAAGTCGAATTTGGCGACGTTTTGATGGTTGGCGATAAGATTGGTACGCCGCACGTTTCTGGCGCCAAAGTCATCGGTGAAATCGTCGAGCAGGGTCGCGGGCCAAAAGTGATCAACTTTAAAAAGCGCCGCCGTCAGAATTCGAAGCGCAAAAAGGGTCATCGCCAGCATCTGACCACGGTTAAGATTACCGGCATCACAGGCGCCTAAACGGCTGCCGGAGCGCTTAAATTCACTGCTCTCATGCAGCGGCGGTGACGAGTTACAATGAAGATTTGAGAGACGACAAGATATGGCACATAAAAAAGCAGGCGGCTCCTCCCGCAACGGTCGCGATACCGCAGGTCGGCGTCTGGGTATCAAGAAATATGGCGGCGAGCTCGTCATTCCCGGTAATATTATCGCACGTCAACGGGGCACCAAATGGCACCCGGGCGAAGGCGTGGGCATTGGCGTGGATCATACCATTTTTGCCAAGCGAACAGGCCATGTGAAATTCGCCACCAAACGAGGTGGCCGAACATTCATTTCCGTAATGCCGATGGTGGCAGACGCGGCAGAATAGCCGGACGGGCAAAACAGACCCGCCGGCGTCCCAACGACCCGGCGGTTTACTTTAAAGCTCCTCCAACACATCACAGCAGCCCCAGACAAGGTTGCACGCGGCTATTGAACCGCAGATGATGTGCCAGGTGCCAAGACCAGAAGGGAAGATGGGCCAACCCACTTCCCTTTCGTTGTTTTGGAGCCTGACCCAATGTTTCCCGAGCTGACACAAGATGATGTTTTCAGAATAGAGACGCCGCGGCTTTGGTTGCGCTGGCCGCAACTGCCTGATGCCCAGGCAATCGCCGATTTTGCCGGTCATCCCGACGTTGCCAAAATGACTGCCAGCTGGAATGTTGGCGTCAGTGCCAAAGAAGTTGTGCGCCGCATCGGCCAGACCCACGACATGAACCGGGCAGGCAAGGGCCTACGCCTGGTTATGACCTTCAAAGGTAAACCCGGACAGGCGATTGGCCAGATCGGTATCGATGCCCTGCCAGGCAATCGGCTCAGCCTTGGTTATCACATGACCCCGGATCACTGGAACAGGGGGGTGATGAGCGAAGCGGTTGCCGCCTTGATCAAACAGGCCTTTTTGCTGACACCGGCG
>JAJRRE010000007.1 GCA_024279745.1 Alphaproteobacteria bacterium | reverse complement strand
TGGCACTATTCCCATGCGCACTGATTTGTTCGACTTTGATTTGCCTGAGGAGCGCATAGCGTTGCAGCCGGCGCAGCCGCGCGATCACGCCAAATTATTGGTTGTGGGAGCGCCGGCGGGAGTGGATGCGCTAGCGAGCGATGCTTTGTTGCAAGATCAGCGGATCACCGACTTGCCGCAGCTGCTGCGCGCTGGCGACGCGCTGGTCTTTAATGATACCAAAGTGCTTCCTGCTGCTTTGTCGGGCATCAGGCATCGCGGCGACATTCGCGCCAAGGTAAGTTTTAATCTGCATAAGCGTCTTGACGGCCACCGCTGGCTTGCCTTCGCCCGTCCGGCGAAAAAGCTGGCGGTCGGCGACCATGTACAATTTGGCGGCGATGACGGCGCGAGCTGTATGGCCGGATCGTTAGACGCGCGTGTTGAAGCAAAGGGCGATCACGGTGATATAACCTTGGCGTTTTCATTCAGCGGCGCCGTGCTGGATGAGGCCATCAAGGCTCACGGTGCTATGCCGTTGCCGCCCTATATCGCCTCGAAGCGTTCGGCAGATGCGCGTGATGAAGCCTTTTACCAGACTATTTTTGCCAAGCATGACGGTGCCGTGGCGGCGCCAACGGCGGGCCTTCATTTCACCGCGGAATTGGTGGCGGCCTTGCAGGCGCGCGGCGTGTCGAAACATTTCGTAACGCTGCATGTGGGCGCGGGGACATTCTTGCCAGTCAAGGCTCAGGACACGGCCGATCATGTTATGCACGCCGAGTGGGGGGAAGTTTCACCCGATGTGGCCGCCGAGTTGAATGAGGTGCGGGCCAAGGGCGGGCGCATTGTGGCGGTGGGCACGACGGCGCTGCGATTATTGGAAACAGCTGCGGCTGAGAGCGCACAGATCATGCCCTTTAGCGGCGACACAGATATTTTTATAACTCCCGGCTATCGGTTTCGCGCCGTTGACCTGCTTTGGACGAATTTTCATTTGCCGCGCTCGACCCTGTTCATGCTGGTCAGCGCCTTTAGCGGTTTGAAAACCATGCAGGCGGCCTATGCTCATGCCATTGCGACTAAGTATCGGTTTTATTCTTACGGCGATGCCAGCTTGCTGTATCCTACAGTCGACGCTAAGCCCGCCCGAATTTGATATTATGTAACACCAGTACTTTTAGATCGTTCTGCCCCCTATCTTGTTGAGGTCTGCCAATGAGCGCGCAATTTTCGTATCAATTATCGTCCACCAGTGGCGGCGCCCGGCTTGGCCAGATCACGACACCGCGCGGTGTGATTGATACACCCGCCTTCATGCCGGTGGGGACGGCGGCGACAGTCAAGGCGCTGTATTGCGACCAGGTCAAACAAACCGGCGCGCAGGTGATCTTGGGCAATACCTATCATCTGATGCTCAGGCCTGGCGCTGAGCGCGTGGCAAAACTCGGCGGCTTACATAAGTTCATGGGCTGGGACGGTCCGATCTTGACGGATTCAGGCGGCTTCCAGGTGATGTCGCTGTCAAAGCTGCGTAAGATCAGTGAGGAGGGGGCCGCGTTTCAATCGCATATTGACGGCTCCAAACATATGCTGTCGCCGGAGCGCTCGATTGAAATCCAATGCCTGCTCGGCTCTGACATCCAAATGCAGCTCGATGAATGCACGCCGTTCCCTGCGACCCATGACGAGGCGGAGCGCTCAATGGAAATGTCTTTGCGTTGGGCGGCGCGCTCAAAAACCTCGTTCGGCGCTAACAGTGCGCCCGCACAGGCCCTGTTTGGTATTGTGCAAGGCGGCGTCTATCCTGATCTGCGTGCGCGTTCTGCCGAAGGGTTGGTCGGCCAGGATTTTCACGGCTATTCCATTGGCGGTCTGGCCGTCGGGGAAGGGCATGAGATGATGCTCAAAACATTGGAGCAAACGACGCCGTTGCTGCCGACCGATAAACCGCGTTATTTGATGGGGGTCGGCACGCCGCTTGATCTCATTGAAGCGGTGGCGCGCGGCGTTGATATGTTTGATTGCGTGATGCCGACGCGCTCCGGGCGCCATGGGCAGGTGTTTACCTGGGACGGCAAGTTCAATCTCAAGAATGCGCGCTTTGCTGAAGATCCGCGGCCTCTTGATGCGGCAAGTTCGTGCCCGGCGGCGCGGGATTATTCGCGCGCTTATCTGCATCATCTGGTCCGGTGCGGTGAGCTGCTTGGGGCAATGTTGCTGTCCTGGGCCAATATCGCCTTCTACCAGGATTTGATGGCCGCCATGCGCGCCGCCATTGCCGAGGATCGTTTTGAAGAATTTGCGGCGCAGACCAAGCAGCGTTTGGCTGGTGGGCCGGCTGTCTAACATCCCGCACGCCCGGGTAGACACCGCCAAAAGCCGGGCTAACGCCTCATCAACTTTCAAGAAGATCGCTTTGCATCTGCCCTTTTCGCCCGCCGCCCAAATTGCACAAGACGATCTTACGATCACTTCGCATTTGACCTGCCGGCAAAAATTTGATCAAATGATCAAAATAACGAGATGAGCTCTAGCATGTTGGCCCGTCTCACTTAAGGCACCGGAAAGCGATGGTCGATCATGGCGCATAGTAAGGAAAGCGATCCAACGGAGCAAAGGCGCGCTGGAATTGCTGCCGGCCGACTGGATGCGAGTGCCTACAAAGAGAATTTTGCCGATCTCAATCCCCGATTAAGCGGGCATGAAGCAATTGTCGAAGCGGATCGGTGTTATTTTTGCTTTGATGCACCGTGCATGAGCGCCTGTCCGACGGCGATTGATGTGCCGTTGTTTATCCGACAGATCCAAAGCGGCAATCCAGGCGGCGCCGCCAAAACAATATTCGATCAGAACATTCTGGGCGGTATGTGTGCGCGGGTTTGCCCAACGGAGACTTTGTGCGAGCAGGTCTGTGTGCGCAATGACGCGGCAAAGCAGCCGGTGAGGATTGGCGCGCTGCAGCGTTATGCAACCGATCACGCCATGGCGGCGCAGGGCGCGCAAAATAGCGGCAGCGCGGAAATTTCTCATCCCTTCACTCGCGCAGCAGATACAGGCAAGCGTATTGCGGTTATCGGCGCCGGTCCGGCGGGACTGGCCTGCGCGCATCGGTTGGCGCGCTTTGGCCATGAGGTGAAGATCTTTGACGCCCGTGAGAAGCCCGGGGGTTTGAACGAATTTGGCATTGCTGCCTATAAGACGGTCAATAATTTCGCCCAGCGGGAAGTCGAATTCATTTTGAGCGTTGGCGGGATCACCATTGAAACTGGCAAGGCGCTGGGCAAAGAGCTAGCGCTGGCAGAGTTGCGCCGCGACTATGATGCGGTGTTCTTGGGGCTTGGTCTGAGCGGCGTCAATGGGCTGGGCATTGCAGGCGCGACTTTGCCGGGTGTTGAGGACGCTGTTACCTATATTGCGCGGCTGCGTCAGGCGGAAGATGTATCGGCGGTGCCGATCGGGCGCCGGGTTGTTGTCATCGGCGGCGGCATGACGGCAATTGATGTCGCCGTGCAGGCTAAATTGCTGGGTGCGCTCGATGTGACGATCTGCTATCGGCGCGGCAAAGCGCGAATGAGTGCCAGCCAGATGGAGCAGGAGCTGGCGCAGACCAAGGGCGTTACCATCATCTATAATGTGCAGCCGGTTCGTTTAAAGTCAAATGCGGCGGGCGCCGTGAGTGCGATAGAGCTGGCATATACGCGCGAGAGGGACGGCGCGCTGGCCGCTACGGGTGAGACCTTCGAGCTGGCCGCCGACATGGTGTTCAAGGCCATTGGCCAAACGTTTGATGCTGCCGGTATTCTGGCCGATGTACCGCTGGCCCTAGAACAGGGGCGCCTGAAAGTTGATGCCAGTTTCGCAACCAGTGCCCCGGGAATTTGGGCGGGCGGCGATTGTATCATCGGCGGCGAGGATCTGACCGTTGCAGCGGTTGACGATGGGCGCCGGGCGGCTGAGGCCATAAATAAATCATTCGCGGGCTAGAATGCGCAGGTACCCGCGTATCGACGCCGCGATAGAAAGGATAGAACAATGGCTGATCTTCGGGCCGATTTCATTGGCATCAAGTCGCCCAATCCATTCTGGCTGGCGTCCGCGCCGCCGACGGACCGGCAAACCAATGTGACGCGCGCGTTCAAAGCCGGTTGGGGCGGTGTGGTTTGGAAAACGCTGGGCGAAGACCCGCATATTGTCAATGTCAACGGCCCTCGCTATGGCGCGCTGCATTCCAATGACCGGCATTTGATTGGCCTCAATAATATTGAGTTGATCACCGACCGGCCGCTGGCGATTAATCTGCAAGAGATCAAGGCCATGAAAAAGGCCTGGCCGGACCGCGCCATTGTGGTGTCTTTGATGGTGCCATGCGAAGAGCAAAATTGGGCCGATATCTTGAATGCTGTCGAAGATACTGAGGCCGATGGCGTGGAGCTGAATTTCGGCTGTCCGCATGGTATGTCGGAGCGCGGCATGGGCTCGGCGGTTGGCCAGGTGCCTGAATATATTGAGATGGTGGCGCGCTGGTGCAAGGCCAACACCAATATGCCGGTGATCGTTAAATTGACGCCGAACATCTCCGATATTCGCGGCCCGGCTCGCGCGGCGCATCAGGGCGGCGCCGATGCGGTGTCGTTGATCAATACCATCAACTCAATCATGGCGGTCGATCTTGATGCCATGGCACCGTCGCCGCACACCGACGGCAAAGGTTCTCATGGCGGCTATTGCGGCCCGGCGGTCAAGCCTATAGCGCTCAACATGGTCGCCGAAATTGCCCGCGACGGCGAAACAAGCGGGCTACCGATCTCGGGGATTGGCGGCATTACAACCTGGCGCGATGCGGCTGAGTTCATGGCGCTGGGCGCGGGCAATGTGCAGGTCTGCACCGCCGCCATGACCTATGGC
>JAJRRE010000134.1 GCA_024279745.1 Alphaproteobacteria bacterium | reverse complement strand
TTTGCCGCCTTGATCCGGCCGGTGGTCTGGTTCCCGGTGTTTACATTTTTGGCAATGATGCTGGCGGTCGAGGCGCGTGTGCAACGCAGCTTTACAATTGCACTGGCTGCCGCAGTTGGTGCTGGTGCAGCTAGCGCGGCCGGCGCGTTATTCGTGCCGCTGATGCTGGTTCTGGCGCCGACGATGGCGCTTACGCTGCTGGGGAAACGCGGCCGCGATGACGACGATGCAGGCAGTGACGACGACACGAGCCCAAAGACATGGCATAGATTTGCGCTGGGAGCAGGACCACTTGTCGGCGTGGTACTCGTCGGCGCGATGGTGAGCGCTTTTTTGCCGCCCTCTTATAGCGATGGTGTTGTGCGCCAGCTCAGCTTCGATCTGGCGCAACGTATCGGCTATCACAATATGAGTTCGGTTCATGTCTGGGCCGCCTCGCTGATATTGCCGATCCCCGGTTTGGGCGGAATTGGGCAGCTGTTGGCGGCGCCCGAAACCGCCGCGAAGGTAAGCGGTATGTATCAGCCGAGGAATTTTGCCGTGCAGGGGATCGCCGAGGTTTATCCTCTATCGCAGGCGCAGCCCGGATCACCGTTCGCGCAGTATATCTGGCTTTGGCAGACTTACATCATCGGTAATTTGGGCCTGTATCTGGCTTTAATCCCTACCATAGCGATCAAGGGCGTCTGGGCCGGTGCCGGGCTGTCTGGCGTGCTGGCACTGGCGCACATCCCGCGTGCGATTGCCTATCATAAAGTGGACAAGCGCTTTGGGTTGTTCATGACTGCCTTCGCGCCGATTGCTGTATTGTTCGCGGCGAATGTGCTGCTAAGCGCAAATCTTTGGGTTTATAACGCTGGCCTGATCGCGCTTTATGCTTACGCCATGGCCTATGCCGCCGATCACTATTGAACCGGCTCGGCGGCTTGTCGGACAGGCCCGTCAAGTTTTGGCAATTGTCGAGCTGGCGGCGGAATCATAACAAATAAAGGCAACCACCGGGTAGATGATCGCCTTTATTGCTATCAAAGTGATTTAACGAGCGCGGGGGAAAACACATCCTGCCCGGACTGCCCGTTTAAATCGGTATGCCTGTTAGAGCAAAAAATCAGCCTGTTAGTTGTCGCCGGAGCCACGTTCCGTTTCTTTTTTCATCATAGCGGCGGGCTCAGCCATGGTATCTTTTTCCATGCCATCTTTCTTCATCGCCGATTTTTCCATGGCTTCTTTGGCCATCGCATCTTCGGTCAAAGCGCCTGAGCCGGCTTTCTTTTCCATTGCCGCCTTTTCCATCGCCTCTTTTTCCATCGCGTCTTTTTTCATCGCAGCGTCTTCGGTCAGCGCGCCGGAGCCGCCTTTTTTGGCGTGCGAGCCAGCTAGTGAGGCTGAACTGATCAGGGTCAGAGCGGCGAGGGCGATCACAGGCTTCATAATAAGTTTCATGGGTGTCTCCTGGAAGGTGCGCCCGTCAGACGCGGGGGGATATGCTATGGCGGAACTGCCGCGCCAAGGCCTAGCCGGCTTTGCCGCAAAACTCCATAAACGTGCGATCAAGTTTTGTTGATCAGGCGCGATCTATCTGTGTTATCAACAGCTACCGTATGGCATTCTTGATCTCAAGGGTGTTGTTCGCGGCTGAAGAAGCCCCGGCTCCTACGGTGGCGCTTTCGAAAATGCAGCTGTTTCACCATCATTGTTTTGAGCTAAGTACAAACCGACTTTTCGTCCAGTGGTTGAACTTGGGTCAAGCCGCCATCGCAGCTTGCAGGTTTTCATCCACTTTATCCAAGAAGCCCGTAGTGGATAGCCATTTCTGCTCCGGCCCGATCAGTAAAGCCAGATCCTTGGTCATATGCCCGGATTCAACGGTGTCGATGCACACCCGCTCAAGTGTTGCGGCAAAATCAATCAACTCCTGGTTGTCGTCGAGCTTGCCGCGATGATTAAGCCCGCGCGTCCAGGCAAAAATTGAGGCAATGGAATTGGTCGAGGTTTCGTTGCCCTTTTGGTGTTCGCGGTAATGGCGGGTGACAGTGCCGTGAGCGGCTTCCGCTTCGGCGGTCTTGCCATCGGGCGACAGCAGTACCGAGGTCATCAAACCGAGCGAGCCAAAGCCCTGCGCCACCGTGTCGGACTGCACATCGCCATCATAGTTCTTGCAGGCCCAGACATAGCCGCCAGACCATTTCATGCACGCCGCGACCATGTCGTCGATCAGCCGGTGCTCATAGGTAATGCCGGCTTTGTCGAACTGATCTTTAAATTCCGCGTCGAAGATCTCCTGGAAGATTTCCTTGAAGCGCCCGTCATACTGCTTCAGAATTGTGTTTTTGGTGGACAGATAAACCGGATATTTGCGGGTCAGGCCATAATTGAGTGAGGCGCGGGCAAAGTCCTTGATGCTGTCGTCGAGATTATACATGGCCATGGTGATGCCGGGGCCGGGCGCCTGGAACACCTCTTTTTCAATCACCTTGCCGTCATCGCCAACAAATTTGAGGGTGAGCGTTCCGGCAGTTGGGAACTTGAAATCCGTAGCGCGATATTGATCGCCAAAGGCATGGCGCCCGATAATTACCGGCTGGGTCCAGCCCGGCACCAGGCGCGGCACATTCTTGCAGATAATAGGTTCGCGGAAAATAACTCCGCCCAGAATATTGCGGATGGTGCCGTTGGGTGAGCGCCACATCTGTTTGAGGCCAAATTCCTCAACGCGCGCTTCATCAGGCGTTATGGTGGCGCATTTGACCCCGACGCCGTATTTTTTGATGGCATTGGCCGCGTCGACCGTGATCTGATCGTCGGTTTTATCGCGCGATTCCATCCCCAGGTCATAATATTTAAGGTCGAGGTCAAGATAGGGGTGAACCAATTTATCCTTGATGAACTGCCAGATGATCCGTGTCATCTCGTCGCCGTCAAGCTCAACTACGGGGTTCTCGACTTTAATTTTGCTCATGGGGTTGTCTCGCCCTTCAATCTATGTCGGTTTTGCAATATCGGTTTTGCGGGATGACTCTGGCCGCACCATAGCGATGGTGCAGTGCAGTGCCAAGAGCCGCCAGCCAAAGGCTTTAGATTAGGAACAATTTTCGTGTCTGATAAACCGGGTCCAGCAGATAATTCAGCTCTTGACGAGCACGAGCACGAGCGTAGCAACAGCGCGGCGCAACCGGTACAGCGCGGCCCTGAGGCGGCAGCGTGCGCTATGGGGGCAAAGCCGGCGGTTATTCTAGTGCGCCCGCAATTGGGGGTAAATATCGGCACAGCCATGCGCGCCATGGCTAATTTTGGCCTCGATGAGCTGGTGCTGGTGGCGCCGCGCGAAGGCTGGCCTAATCCCCATGCGGACGCCGCGGCGTCAAAGGCGCAAGACAAAATGCGGCGTCTTGAAGTCCGCGCCGACGTGCCTGCGGCTATTGGCGAGTTTAACTGGGTCTGCGCGACGACGGCGCGGCAGCGGGATTTGGCGACGCCGGTGCTCACGCCGGTGCAAATGATGCGCGAGGCGGCGCGGCGGCTGGCGCAGGGGCAGCGCGTTGCGGTATTGTTCGGGCCTGAGCGTTCTGGTTTGACCAATGATGATATTGCCTTGGTCGATGCCACGGTAATGATCCCGGTGCGGCCGGATTTTGCGTCGCTTAATCTGGGGCAGGCGGTGTTGTTGATTGCCTATGAATGGATGCGCCAGGCAGGCGAGGAGGCGTCTTCCCTGGGCCGGGTCAGCACCTATGAGAAGCCGCGCACGTCCGGATTTCATGCCCAAACAGGCGCTCCAGCCACAAAAGCTGAGCTGATGGGCTTTTTTGAACATTTAGAAGGCGCACTGGATGAGCGCGGTTTTTTATATCCGCCTGAAAAACGCCCAAACATGGTGCGTAATATTCGCGCGATGTTCTCAAGAATGGGGATAACTGAGCCTGAAGTGAAGACTTTGCGCGGGATTGTTGCCGCACTGGTACAGGGGAAAGGACCTTGGCGCAGATCGCCTTAGTTATGCCCAGTTTTA
>JAJRRE010000133.1 GCA_024279745.1 Alphaproteobacteria bacterium | reverse complement strand
AGGCCAGTGCAATTTCATGAAGCCATCCCATGGCCGGCCGATCCGCCAGGGGCGATGCAGCGTTGAAAGACAGATGCGAACCAATTTAAATTGGCAGGCGACAGACGGGACACAACGCATCTTAGCAAACAGCGCATTTTAAGAGCAATTGCGCCAACAAGATGATTGCGATAGTCGCGGCTATGACTAGCGTGAAAATTATGTGATCTGGATCGTCGCGCCCGGTGTAATCTCGCCGCCCGCTTCGACCATAGCATAAATGCCGAAATCCGCATGGCCCCAATTGCGCTCCAGCAATGCTGGGATTGACATATCGCGCGTCCCCGTGGCTGGATCGACATTGGTGGCCGGGCAACGCTGGGTGCGCGCAAAGACGTTCAACGTGGCAGCGCCGATCTGCAGTTTTTTGTCGACCCAGTCGAACTCGGTCCAGGCGCGTGCGCCTTCGATATATAGATTGGCGCGAAAACGTAGCGGATCGATTTGTTTGCCGCCGGCACGTTCCAGTTCGGCGATGCTCGCCAGATTGACCAGATGGATGCAGTGTTCTCGTTTGTCGGAAAACGAGTGGCCAGGCGCTTGCACGATCCGCGGCGCCCCGCGCAGTTCTTCGGACATGAAGGCGGCCACGAACTGCTCGATCATTTGCCGGCCAATGGGCGTGTCGAGGGCGCCGCGTGCGACCTGCTTGCCATCACGCTTGATGGTCAGGGTTTTGCTGTCGTCATCGAATTTCGTTTCAAGCATCGCCAGCCGCTCGTCGCGCATCAGCATGAGAAAATTGATCTTCGGCAAATGCGCCGGGTTTTCAGGATCGAATCGCCCAGGACCGTTCTCAATGGCGAATGCGCGGTCATAGGGCACGGTTTCGCCTGGCCGCAAAGTAACGGCGTCCAACCGTTCGGGCGTCAGGCCCTTGACCGGATAGCGGTAGATCGAAGCGATTTGGGGTGTGTCGGTCTGGACCGTGTCGGTCTGGGTCATATCTGTCGGGGTCACGGGATCAAGGTCCTTCAGCTATCTGCTGTAAATGGTAGAAACGGGCTATTAACGTTTCGCGGCTTTTGCGAGTTTTCGGCAAAAAAAGAGAGATCCTGGCCCGCTTCCCCCTTTTTGTTGCAATGCCGCAATACTATATCTTGTGGTGTGAGCCAAGGCTTGCCGGCGCCGGATAAGGGCCAGCGGGCGGCTTATGTACAACATAAACCTAAACGATACACAGCAACCTGAAATCAGGCGCATATTTCGTGCTCATTTATCGAGAGTTAGCGAGGCGGGATGTGCGCGCCGAGAAGGGACTAAAGTCATGAATTTTGATACTTACACGGATCGCGCCAAGGGGTTCATTCAATCCGCGCAAGGATTGGCGTTGCGCGAAGGCCATCAGCAGTTTGCGCCGGAACATTTGCTCAAAGTGTTGCTTGACGACGCAGAAGGGCTGGCAGCCGGGCTGATCAACAATGCCGGCGGCGATGCACGCGGCGCGTTACTGGCGCTTGAGGCGGCGTTAAAGGCGCGGCCTAAAGTCTCGGGGAGCGGCGCGGGGCAAGTCTATCTGTCGCCGGAGCTGGCGCGGGTGTTTGAAAGCGCGGAAAAGATCGCCCAAAAAGCTGGCGATAAATTCGTTACCGCCGAGCGTTTGCTGCTCGCCATTGCTATGGAAAGCGAGTGCGAAGCGGGCAAGATCCTCAAAAATGCCAATGTCACACCAACTGGCCTGAACGGCGCCATCAACGATATTCGCAAAGGGCGTACCGCCGATTCAGCCTCCGCCGAAGACAGCTATGACGCCTTGAAGCGTTACACCCGCGATCTGACGGAAGCGGCGGCTGATGGCAAGGTCGATCCGGTGATTGGCCGCGATGAAGAAATTCGGCGCACAATGCAGGTGTTGTCGCGGCGGACCAAAAACAATCCGGTGTTAATTGGAGAGCCGGGCGTCGGCAAGACCGCCATCGCCGAAGGTCTGGCCATGCGCATCATCAAGGGCGATGTGCCTGAAAGCCTCAAGGACAAGAAATTGCTGGCGCTGGACATGGGCTCGCTGATTGCCGGCGCCAAATATCGCGGTGAGTTTGAAGAACGCCTTAAGGCTGTGCTTAGCGAAGTGACGGCGGCAGCGGGCGGCATTGTGCTGTTTATCGATGAGATGCACACGCTGGTCGGCGCGGGCAAATCCGAAGGCGCAATGGACGCGTCGAACCTGTTAAAACCGGCGTTAGCGCGCGGTGAGCTGCATTGTGTTGGCGCCACGACGCTCGATGAATATCGCAAACATGTGGAGAAGGACGCGGCTTTGGCGCGCCGGTTTCAGCCGGTCTTTGTCGATGAGCCGAATGTCGAAGATACCATTTCCATATTGCGCGGTCTGAAGGAAAAATATGAGCTGCATCACGGGATCAGAATTACGGATTCCGCGCTGGTGGCCGCCGCGACCATGTCAAACCGCTACATCACCGACCGCTTCCTGCCCGACAAGGCAATTGACCTGATGGACGAAGCCGCCTCGCGTTTGCGGATGCAGGTGGACAGTAAACCTGAGGAACTTGATGAGCTGGACCGGCGTTTGATCCAGCTTAAGATTGAGCGCGAAGCCCTGCTCAAGGAAACCGATGACGCCTCAAAGGACCGGCTGGAAAAGCTGGAAAAAGAAATCGCCGATCTGGATGAAAAATCGCGCGGGCTGACACAGCGCTGGGAAGCGGAGAAGAATAAGCTGGGCTCGGAGCAGAAGGTTAAAGAAGAGCTGGAGTCGCGGCGCATTGAGTTGGAACGGGCGCAGCGCGAGGGCGATTTGGCCAAGGCCGGCGAGCTTGCTTATGGCGTGATTCCCGAACTGGAAAAGCAGTTGACCGAGTTTGAAGGCGCCGGTGCCGTTGCTGGTGGAGGCGTCGGAGCGGCCAGCATCGGCGCGGATGAAGCGCTGGCGCCAATGGTCGAAGAAGCAGTGACACCAGATCATATTGCGCAGGTTGTGTCGCGCTGGACCGGCGTTCCGGTTGATAAGATGCTGGAAGGTGAGCGTGGCAAGTTGCTGCGTATGGAAGCGGAGCTGGCCAAGCGCGTCGTTGGGCAAGAAGAAGCGGTGAAGGCGGTATCAACCGCGGTGCGCCGCGCGCGGGCGGGGCTGCAGGACCCTGGCCGGCCAATCGGCTCGTTTATGTTCTTGGGCCCAACGGGCGTCGGCAAGACCGAGCTGACCAAGGCTTTGGCGTCGTTTTTATTCGACGATGAGCAGGCAATGGTGCGTATTGATATGTCGGAATTCATGGAAAAGCATTCGGTCTCACGGCTGATCGGCGCGCCTCCCGGTTATGTCGGCTATGATGAAGGCGGCGTGTTGACCGAGGCCATTCGGCGACGCCCCTATCAAGTCATATTATTCGACGAGATCGAAAAAGCTCATAGCGATGTGTTCAATGTTCTGCTGCAGGTGCTTGACGATGGCCGCCTGACGGACGGGCAAGGGCGCACGGTCGATTTCAAGAATGCGCTGATCATTATGACCTCGAATATTGGCTCGCAATATCTGGTTGACATGGGCGAAGAGGAGGACGTTGACAGCGTGCGAGATCTGGTGATGGGGCAATTGAAGTCGGCGTTCCGGCCAGAATTCCTGAACCGGCTTGACGATATTATTTTGTTCCACCGCTTAAAGCGCAATCAAATGACGGCGATTGTCGATATTCAGTTAAAGCGCCTCGATAAACTGCTGCTCGACCGCAAGATTGAGCTGCGGCTTGATGATGCGGCGAAGGCCTGGCTTGCCGATAAGGGCTATGATCCGGCCTATGGTGCGCGGCCCCTAAAGCGTGTCATCCAACGCCAGGTGCAGGATCCGCTGGCTGATCTGATCTTGTCGGGCGCGGTAAAGGACGGTGATAAGGTCGAGATCACAGCTGGCGATAACGGTTTGGTGATCGGCGATATGTAAGCTAAAGCCACAAGTTCAGTGTTGTGGTGGTTGAATATTGATTGCAGCTGATCGCTTAAGAACAAGTTGGGTATAAGCCGGCTCGCAAGATTATTTTGCGGGCCGGTGTTGTTTGTGCGTCTTTATCGTTTGCGTAATCAATCAAAATTAGAAAATTCCTGCGATTTAGAATAATTGCGCAGGCTAAGTTTTTCGAATCGCTTTTAGAAAGCAATTAGAAAGTTTCGCAGCTGTTATCATTCCAGTTCACATCATTGTTAGGAAAGTTGTTTCCTTTCTATATTGGTACATTTCGAACTATTACTTAGTCTGTCTTGCATGTTGGCCGTGAATGATTTGCGGATAGGATCATAAGAGTCACAACAAAGGCACAGATAATGCGCGCGCTGCTATTAGAAGACAGTCTACAACTCCAGGCAATACTTGGGATTGCGCTTCGGGATATGGATTTCACCGTCGATTGCGTTCGAAGCATTAATGATGCGGTTGATGCATTGAAGTTCGAGAACTTTGATATTGTTATTGTTGATCTTGATATGCGCAATGGGGATATTCTATCGACATTGCGCACTTTGCAAATCCATTGCAAGGATTTGTGGATGCTGGTTTTAGCCAGTAATTCGGGGGTTGATATGATCACGGCGGCGATGGATTACGGCGCCCATGATTTTATCTTGAAACCCATTCAGCCGCGTGAGCTGCGTCTTCGGCTGAGCACCAGGGTCAAAACCGAGTCTACAAAAAAGGACATGAGCGCGCTGGAATGCGGGCCGCTCAAACTCAATCAGATGACGCGGGTGGTGACGCTTGACGGGCGCGAATTGGATATGACGCCGCGCGAACGCACAGTGCTTGAAGTTCTGCTGCGCAATAAAGGCGCAACGGTCTCCAAGGCGTTCATCGCCTCGCGCATCTATTCGTTCGATGATGAAGCAGGACCGGCCGCAATCCAGATTTATGTGCACCGGATCCGCAAGAAAGCCGCGCATCCTAATTTGTGCATCCATACGGTTCGCGGTGCCGGATACCGCATCAGTGAAGTTAATCTTGAGCAGGCGGGCTGACGCAGACCGATAGCGGCAAATCGAATTGAGCCGGTTTCACTGACGCGTGAAGCCGGTTTTTTTGTGCGCAATTGACTGTGCTTATGCAAATCGCCAGGCGCAGTATTGCAGCGCTGTGCCGCGCACCGAAAATTTTTTGAAAAACTTCGCTTCGACTGGTCCCTTCTGGTCAAGGGCAGAAAAGATACTGTGTCGCTATTGCATCAACGCAGGGTTTCAAGATGCGGTGGTTTAACCACTATTAGACGGTCTGCTCAGCAAAACCAGCACTTTTGAGTGCTGGGGCCATTGCGAAAAGGTTCGCCATCCATGCTGTCTGTGTGGAATTCGCATCACCAGCGAAAGCGAACTGAAAACAAACATCCCCAATAGTCGGAACTGCATAGAGCTGCACTCAACGCATCAGCAGGGGGCTGGTGTGAGCCAACTTTTTAGACTTACCGAACGAACTTAAAGT
>JAJRRE010000132.1 GCA_024279745.1 Alphaproteobacteria bacterium | reverse complement strand
GTTGAGCAATCAGCCTTTTTTCTCAGTGAACATCAGTTCGGCTGTTACCGGATTATAAAAAAGCTCCATCAAAGTTCCATCTTTGCCGACGCCGTAAACTTCATAGCAAGAGCCTTTGATCTTTGATTTGCGCACGTCATAACCGGCGCCGGTGGCGACATCTTCAATTTCTTTTTGCGTTTTCCATTTTTCTTGTGGCTCGTCGGTGCATTTATCGAAGCTGTCGGCCAGTGCGCTACCGGTGAACAACAAGGGGCCAGCGAACATTAAAGGGATCGAAAGGGCCAGGGCGATTGCAGTTTTACGCATGAGTTATGCTCCTCTTTGGGGTTCAAACGCCCGCTTGAAGTCTTGCCAGGATGTCGGTGCTTGGACGCTGGCAACGGGACGATTTTACAGTCTAATTTGCGTTACGGAGCTTAACTGCCCTCATTGGTGGTAATGCCGATTGGCAGGCCCTTAAGTCCGCAATGCCCGTTTCGTATAGCTGGGTGCGGAAAATTGGTGTAGGCCTGAAGGTCCAGCGACTTTTCAGACCTTGGTCTGATTAAACAGTCGGACCTTGGAGGGATGTATGGCTTTGCAAATCGTGCCAGAGCCAAACTTATGAATTGGAACAGGACAATGTTGTTCGACCGGCTCGAACATAAATGGATAGATTTTTCTCTTGCGAAGAAATTTGCGATTGTAAGCTCGGTCGTGCTGCTTGTTGGGATGGGCGCAATCGGAACTTGGGTTTCGGCCAAGATCAGCTCAGGCGTTACCCAAAATACTGCGGTATCAACCGCCCTTTATGTTGAGAGCCTAATTGCTCCGGCGCTTCAGCCTTTGGTCGACCGTGATACGCTGACCCGCCAGTCGCGCCGGCAATTGCAAAGAATATTATCGAGCACCGCATTAGGTCAGCGCATCTTGACAATCAAGGTCTGGAAGCCCGGTGGGCTCATCGCCTACAGCTCGCGCAAGGAAATGATCGGCAAACGCTTTCCCTCCACCCGGCAACTCAGCCGCGCCTGGCTGGGAATTGCATCGGCGGAATTTAATGCGCTCGACGACGAAGAAGATGTTGCCGAGAAAGAAGCCGGGTTGCCGCCCCTGGAAATGTACGCTCCCGTGCGCGCCATCGGCAATGATGAGGTGATCGCCGTTGCGGAATTTTATATTCGGGCTGATCGCCTGCTGCGCGATACGTCCGACGCTATTGTGCAAAGCTGGATGGTTGTTGGGTTCGCGGCCGTGGCCATGGCGCTATCGTTATGGGCGATGGTGCGCAAGGCCAGCGGCACGATTGAGAGCCAGCGTGATGAGCTGGCGGGCCAAGTCGACCAGCTCACGCAGCTTCTCGATCAAAACCAGGTGCTGCGCCATAGTGTTGAAAATGCCTATCGGCGAACCGCGCGATTGAATGAGCGGTTTTTGCGCCGTATTGGCGCCGATCTGCATGATGGCCCGGCGCAATTGATCGGTCTGGCCCTGCTGCGGCTGGATTCGCTGAGTGCTGCCAAAAATGGCGCCACCAACAGCAAAAGTTCTGGTAATGGCAATAGCGCCCGTAATAGTGGGCAAAGTGAAGAGAGCAAAAATCTGGAAAGCGTGCGCTCGGTGCTGAGCGAATCGCTGCACGATATTCGCAATTTATCCGCCGGCTTGTCGGTGCCTGAGCTTGGTCATAGCGGGCCGGGGGAGGTTTTAAATTTGGCCATTCATTCGCATGAAAACCGCACCGGGTCGAGAGTGGCTCAAGATTCCGACAAACTGCCCGACAAGATCCCCGATGAGATCACGGTCTGCATGTATCGGTTTGTCCAAGAAGGTCTCAGCAATACTTATCGCCATGCGCGAGATTCCAATACGACGGTGCGCGCGCGCTGCGATGAGGAGCGTATTGAAATCGAGATTATTGATGATGGACCGGGGTTTGATCTGGATGAACAACAGGACAATGTCGGCATGGGTTTGATTGCACTTCGCGACCGGGTGGAAGCGTTGGGCGGCTGGTTTGACATCCGTTCCGCACCTGGTAAGGGCACCCGGTTGGCGCTGCGTTTCACGCAAAGGGCTCTGGATCAATTGGAGCAAAATTTATGAGCGAAACCATTCGCATTGCGATCATTGACGATCATCCGATGATGCGTGAAGGCGTCACCCATATTTTCAACAATGAGGTCGACTTCGAAGTGGTCGGCGAAGGGGGCAATGCGCGCGACGCCATTCGCATTGCGCAAGACGTGTTGCCCGATATCATGCTGCTGGATATCTCCATGCCCGGCAACGGCATATCAGCGGCGGAAGCCATTTCAACCACCTGCCCGGTTGTAAAGCTTGTCATGCTGACCGTTTCCGAGGACGAGAAGAATGTGTCTGTGGCGCTGAAGGCGGGTGCGCGCGGCTATATCCTTAAAGGCGTCAGCGGGCCGGAGCTGGTGCGCTCGGTGCGTGCGGTTCATCTGGGGGAGAGCTATGTCTCGCCCGGGCTGGCGGCGCGTCTGTTGGGCGAGCTGAAACCGGCGGCAACACGGCTCGATACAGCAGATCCGCGCCCCAATCTAACCATTCGCGAAGAGCAGATTTTGGCGCTGCTGTCGGATGGGTCGAGCAATAAGGAAATCGGGCTAAAACTTGACCTGAGCGAGAAGACTATCAAGCATTACATGACAAATATTTTTCAAAAATTGCAGGTTCGCAATCGCGTTGAAGCTGCACTTGTCGCGCAGAAGGATAAGCGAGGCTAAAGCAGAGACATTACAGTTTCTCTTTGGCCGATGGGTCCGGCAACGATTACTGGATCGGGGGGCTCTGGAGGCCGGCTACCGGAGGGGGGAGCCGGCCTCCAGACTTGATTTTGCAAATCCAATCGCATGTTGCATGTCGTTGAGTGTTTTACATGCGCGCGACCAGAAGTTCACCAAGCCAGATCACCAGCGGGATGGTGGCAAATGACAATATCGTCTGCACGGTGGCGGTGGAGGCATAAAGCTCCGCGTCGCCGCCCATTTTGCGCGCAAAAACATAGCCGTTCATCGCGGTCGAAACCGACGCGCAGATCAGCAGGACTTTCATCTCAAAAGCGGTCACGCCGAACGCCACACCATAAGCGGCCATTAGCGCTGGCGTCGCAAATAATTTAAAGAACACGCCGAGCAAAACATCATGAGATGAATTAAGCGCGGCCTTTAAACTCAAGCCAGCGCCAAGGGCCAGTAACGAGGCCCCAAGCGCGGCGCGGCCCAGCAAATCCAGATAGGTTACAACCGGCTCCCATAATGTAATGCCGGCGAAATTGATGCCCATGCCGACAATGCAGCTCCAGATGACCGGATTGGAAATAATGGTGCGCGCTGTGTTGAAAAGCGATGGCGTTTGGCCGGACCCATAAGTGGCCAGCACCAGAATATTGACGACCTGTAATAGCGGAATGAGCAAGGCGAAGACAATCGCGACCACAGCGCCGCCAGCATCGCCGTAAAGTTTGAGGATGATGGCCAGCGCGATAAAGCCGTGCCAGCGGGTCGAGGTTTGAAAAATCGTCGTGAACTGCGGCCCTTTGACACCAAAGCGCGAGGTCAGCACGGGGCGCAGCGCCAGAACCGCGATGATGACCGTCAGTGAGACCGCGAATACGGTGGCGCCAATTGTTCCCAAAGACAGATTATGCAGATCCGCGCGCGCCAGTGTCAGGGTCAGGAGGGCCGGGAAGAACAGCCAGAAACAAACCTCCTCGATCACCGCCCAGTTTTGCGCGGGGAATATGTTCGCCTTGCGCAGACCAAAACCCGTCAGGATCAGCGCAAAAATCGGCAGAATGCTTTCAAAGACCGTACCCATGGTGTGAGTGTCTCGTTTAAGAATTGGAAAATTGATGAGGTTGGCCTAGCCTAGTTCAAGCCAAGCTCCTATCAAGGCAGGTTTTGCTCGCCTTGACAATGGTTGATCTATGGCAACGCGCTGTTGGGATTATTGCGCTACTGGAGAGGGACAAGAGGCGGGGGTATTTGGGGGAAGTTAAAATGTCGGCGCGGCAGCGCTTGCGAATTAGCGGTTGAACTCTTAACTGCAACCTGCTGCTATAGCCGCAAACGGGACCATTTTCAGCGTCCACTCAATTCAGCGCTGTCTCTTCCATAAGGAGAAAATATCATGAGCTATTATTTTTCCAAAACCATCGACATGCCGTTCGACCAGGCCATTGAATATGTGACCGAAAAGCTCAAGGAAAAAGGCTTTGGCGTGCTGACCACCATCGATGTCAAGGCAACTTTGAAGACGAAGATCGACGCCGATTTTCGCCCCTATACAATTCTGGGCGCCTGCAATCCCGGCTTTGCCCATAAGGCGCTGCTGCATGAAGGCAAGATCGGCACCATGCTGCCGTGCAATGTGATTGTCGAACAGCATGACGACGGCAAAATCGAAGTTTCAGCCGTTGATCCGATGGCCTCGATGCAGGCGGTACAGAACGCTGAGCTAGGCGCTATCGCTGGCGAGGTCCAGGGTATGCTGAAAGGCGTGATCGACGGGCTGTAGAAGCGTCTTCACAGTCTATTCGAAAACTACTGGATGGGGCGGCGGCTATGGCTGCGGCCTCGTTAGTTATATCGCAGGCTGTTAAATAACACAGGGTCTTCATGAACGATGTAAGAGCGGCGCTGGCAGCTGTCAAAGATAAGATTGCCGCTGCGGCCGCGCGCGCTGAACGGGCACCTGAAGATGTGCATCTGATTGCCGTCTCCAAAACGTTTGATGGCGGCGCGATCACACCGGTACTGGCGGCCGGGCAGCGCCTGTTCGGCGAAAACCGGGTGCAGGAGGCGCTAGCTAAATGGCCGGCGCTGAAGGCTGACTATCCCGATGTCGAGCTGCATCTGATCGGGCCGTTGCAATCGAATAAGGCGAAAGACGCGGTGGCGCTGTTTGACGCCATCCACACCATTGACCGGCCCAAAATTGCCCGCGCCATAGCCAAAGAAATGGCAGCACAAGGTAAGAGGCTGCGCCTCTTTGTGCAGGTTAATACCGGTGAGGAGCCGCAAAAGGCCGGGGTCATGCCGGGTGAGGCGGCGGCGTTTGTGGCGCTATGCCGCGATGAGATCGGGTTGGAGATCGCCGGGCTGATGGCGATTCCCCCGGCTGCCGATATGGTCGAGCCGCATTTTGCGTTCCTCGCCAAACTGGCGGACGAGCTTCGTTTGCCCGGCGAGCCGCCGCTTGCCCTGTCGATGGGCATGAGCGCCGATTATGAAAGCGCCATTCATCTCGGCGCCACCCATGTGCGCGTCGGCTCGGCCATCTTCGGCGGAAGGATTTTAGCTTGACATTTCCTGATAAAAGATTCATGATTCGTTCCAAAGACGTTGTTGCGAAAGCCATTGTTTATGACGCTAAAATTCCCATTTTACGAGAAAAAGGCTGTTGAAGCTTTGGCCTATATTGCTCAAGTGCGCAGTGGGCTAACACCGTTGTATGTCTCGAAGATTCTGTTCTATGCAGAAAAACGGCATTTGAATCAATATGGGCGCCCGATTCTGGCAGATACTTACATCGCTATGCCGATGGGACCGGTGCCATCAACGGTTAAAAATTTTATTGATCACAATTGGGATTGGATTCCTAAACCCGAAGAATTCGACTCTGCAGTCGTGATAGACAGGACGAAGGGTCTCTCACGCCTTATGCCTGGAAAGCGAAAGCCGGATCTTTCTGTGCTGTCTCAAACAGATGTTGAGTGCTTGGATCAGGCGATAGCATTTTGCGCTGATATGTCAGCTAGTGAATTGTCGCGTATAACGCATGCAGAAAAAGCATGGTTAGCGGCTGGTGCAAACCAACCGATGGACTATGAGATGTTTATAGATGATGATAATCCACACAAGGACGAAATCTTATCTATGGCGCGAGAAATAGCGGTGCATGGTGTACTTTGAGTTTAATTTGTGGGCACACTTACCGATATTTCTGTCGATGGATTGATAATCCTCACCATAAGCGTGGAATATGTATATGTGGCGAAAAAAAGTGGCTTTTCTGGTTCAATTCAAATGCCAGATTTCATAACATTGGCCAAATGTCGGTGAGGCAAAGTGAACATCCCAAAGGACTAACAAAAGATTGTTTTCTCGATCTATCGAGCGTGACTTGCGTATCGGGTGTCGAATTGAAAACAATAGAGGATTTGGGGTGCACTCCAAAAGATCTAACTGTGCGTGTATTGACGGAGTTAGAGCACTCAATCAGCCTGTTACCTGATGCTCATAGAATTCTAGCTCATAAAAATCTATCTGCATTGATGGTCTGAGGTAGTTAGGTTTTAATTTGCGGGACTCCAGCCCAAGTTATCCAACGCTAAATGCGCCCCCCACTCCAGCGCTGTGCCGCTAGATGCTAATCTTTAAGCCAATCAAGTGATTCGGGTGCGCGGGATGTCGCGGCGCCTCGCAACGGCAAAGAGGGCAACATGGCACGTAAAGACAAATCCAAGAGCAAGAAAAAAGCCGCCAACAAGCCGTTGGAATTTAAAGAGTTCACGGTCAATGTCTGGCTGACGGATTTCAATAGCTTTGAGTTTGGCTTTTATAAAAAGAGCCGCAACCGGGCCAAATCGCGCCAGTTCACCAAGGATATGGATCTGGTTGCCGAAGTCTCGGAGAACGGCGAGACTACGGGAATGCTCGGCTACCGCGAGGATCTGTGGAAGAACAAAGAAGGCATGGACAAGCGTCTGGTGATGAAATTATTCACCGCCTCGCTGAACTGGAAAGCCTCGCTTGATCTGGTGCTGGCCAAATCCTTGCAGCTGACCATGGGCGCGCGCGGCCTGCCGGTAACGGTGTATTCGATCAATACCGGCAACAATAATCATGTGATCTATCTGGAGCGTTCCGCCAACAAATGGCCGTTCCTGCCGGAGAATTTCTCGTTCTTTATTCTTGACGACGATAACCATCCGCATTTTTACCGCCTGCGCAAAGATATCCTGGCGATTGGTTCCGACTATACCCTGTACGACCAGCATAATGTGCCCGTCGGCGAACTTGATGGCAAAGTGCTGACACTGGGCGGCAAATGGTATTGCCGGGTGCGCGAAGATCATGCCGACCCGCGCGTTATGTCGGCGCTGAAACTAATCACCGGTATGCTGATCTTTAATGCCGGCTGCACCAAGCATGTCAAATGGCTGGCCAAAGATATCAAGCACGGCGTCATCAATCCGCGCATTGAAGCCCAGGAAGCCGACCTATATATGAACCCGCGCCGCGTGCGCTAGACGCCGATCTTTAGGGCTGAACTATTGTTTGGTTTCGTTCGGGGCTCAGGTAATGCTTGTATAACAACAATTGTCATCCCGGCAGTCATTGCCAGGATCCCGTTGCTGCAAGTGAAGTGCCTCAATGTTTGGTCGAGACCCGGTAAAAACCAATAACATGGTACTTGTCGGTCGCGGGATCGCGTTGACCCCGGCAACTAGTGCCGGGGCAAGTAAGCTCCGCGATGACGTATGAGTTGCGCTGCGATAATCCCGCGTGTGATTTTCACCCAAATCACCCACTGTCATTTTTGGAACCCAGGGCGCACTGCGCTGAGACGCCCCACCACGCCAGAATTGCTATCCGCGTGATCTGCCTCTAAAAGAGGCAAGCTGATCGCGTGTGCGGCAAGCTGCATATTGTTTACGCATTTTTCCGGGGGGATTTGGGGATGGAACAGATTACAGTGGGCGCGGACGTCTTTTTTCTGCTGATGGGCGCGATATTGGTGTTCGCCATGCACGGCGGCTTTGCCTTTCTCGAAGTGGGCACCGTACAGCACAAAAATCAGGTCAATGCGCTGGTCAAGATCCTGGTGGATTTTGCCATCTCCATGCTGGCTTATTTCTTTGTTGGTTATGCCATTGCTTATGGCGTGCATTTCATGGTCAGTGCCGAGGCGCTGAGTGGCGGGGGTAGCGGCAGCGCCAAAGGCTTTGATGCGCAGGGGCTGAGCCTCGTCAAATTCTTCTTCCTGGCGACATTTGCCGCTGCGGTTCCGGCGATCATTTCGGGCGGTATTGCCGAGCGCGCGCGTTTCATGCCGCAAGCCATGGCCACAGCGCTGATTGTCGGACTGTTCTATCCTTTGTTTGAAGGCATTGTGTGGAACGGCAATTTTGGCATTCAGGCGGTGCTGTTCAAGGGAATGCTGGGCGCGGATTTTCATGATTTTGCCGGCTCTATCGTGGTTCATGCGGTCGGCGGCTGGATGGCTTTTGCGGCTGTGCGTATTTTGGGCGCGCGTGAAGGCCGCTACAAGAAGGGCCGGGCGATCGGTATTCCGCCCTCGTCTATTCCCTGGCTGGCGATGGGTTCGTGGATGCTGTGCGTCGGCTGGTTCGGGTTTAACGTGATGAGCGCGCAGTCGCTGGCTGGCGTGTCCGGTCTGGTAGCGATGAATTCACTGCTGGCGATGTGCGGCGGCATACTTGTGGCGCTGTTTGTTGGCGATAATGATCCAGGCTTCGTGCATAACGGCGCGCTCGCCGGGCTGGTTGCGGTCTGTGCCGGGTCCGATGTCATGCACCCCATTGGCGCGCTGATCACCGGCGGCGTTGCTGGCGCGATCTTTGTCTATATGTTCCAGCTGATGACCAATAAATGGCAGATCGATGATGTGCTCGGCGTTTGGCCGCTGCATGGGCTATGCGGTCTGTGGGGCGGTATTGCTTGCGGGATCTTCGGCTTGCAGGCACTTGGCGGACTGGGCGGCGTGACGTTTGCATCGCAATTTGTTGGCTCGGTTCTGGGTGCTGGCTTTGGTTTGGCGGCGGGTTATATTGTTTATACGGCGATCAATGTGGTGTTCGGGTTTCGCATGTCGGCTGAGGACGAGCGCCGCGGTGCCGATCTGGCCATCCATAAAATCAGCGCCAACCCGGAAGATGATTTGCGCGCTTGATAAGGGTGCAGCGTGGGCGATGCCCAGTACCGGCCAGGCTTATACTGGGTGGAACAAAGAGGCATATGGCAATGAATCATGACCCGCTTAAAATCGCCGCGCCGGAACGTGTCGGCATGTCGGCGCGCCGTTTGTTGCGCATTGGCATTGCCATGCGGCGTGAGGTTGATGAAGGCTGGATGCCTGGCGCCGTAATCGCTATCGCCCGGCATGGCAGCCTGGTTTATCACGAAGCGTTTGGCACACGGGTTCCGGAAACCGGCGCGGTGATGGATAAGGACGCCGTGTTTTCCATCGCCTCCATGACCAAGCCGATGGTGTCCGTGGCGGCGCTGTGTTTATTGGAAGAAGGCCGGCTTTGTCTGACCGATCCGGTATCGAAATATCTGCCGGCATTTTCCGATCTGAGCGTACTGGCGCCCGATGCCGGCGATGAGCTCAAAACGGTGCCACTGCGCCGTGAGCCGACCATTCATGATTTGCTGCGCCATACATCGGGCCTGTCCTATAAGAAGCGCGGGAGCACGGCCGCGCATAAGATCTATCCGGGCGATTCCATCACCTCGGTGGAGACCCATGACGGCAAAGAATTTATCGACTTGCTGGCCAAAACGCCGCTGATATTTCAACCGGGAACGACCTGGGAATACAGCCTGTCGACTGATGTGCTGGGTTTAGTGCTGGAGACGATCGAGGGTAAAACCCTCGGCGAGATATTGCAGTCGCGCCTGTGGCGCAAGCTTGGCATGAGTGAGACCGGTTTTGCATTGCGCGGCGATCAGCGCGGCAGCTATGCCCATGCTTTGACGCCCTGCCCGCATACGGGTGAGACCTTCGATATTCACCATGCCAGTGACCGGCGGCAGAAGTTTGAAAGCGGCGGCGGCGGCGCTGTTTCCACGGCTGCAGATTATTTGCGCTTTTGTCAGATGCTGCTAGGCGGTGGTGTGTTAGGTGAGCAGCGCATCTTAAGCCGCAAGACAGTTGAATTAATGACGGCGGATCATCTGGCGCCGGGCATGGGGGAGCGCATAGCCTCGACAATGGACCCGGCAGCCACTGGTTACGGGTTCGGTCTCGGCGTTGCCGTGCGGGGCCAGACCGGGCGTTCGGCGCTGATGGGATCAGTTGGCGATTATTATTGGTCGGGTGTTTACGGCACATATTTCTGGAATGATCCGATTGAGGATTTGTCGGTCGTGTTCATGGCCATGGTGCCTGGTCCGGCGCGCGTGCGCTATCGGCAAATGATCCGCGCGCTTGCGCTGCAGGCCATCATTGATTAGGCAGGTTTTGAACAAATCAAATCGACAAAGGTGGGTTGAGCAATGATAGGGCGCGACGCGAATGAGCTGCTGGGCGACCGGTCGATTGTTTCCCCGTTCCCGCGCCTGCGCGAGCTGTTGGCCGGGGTTGAGCCGGGGCAAACACCGGAAATTGACATGACCATTGGCGAGCCGCGCGAGGCGATGCCCGGTTTTGTCATGGAAAAGCTCGGCGAAGCTGCCGCGCTCTATGCCAAATATCCGCCGATCAAAGGAACCGATGAGCTGCGCGGGGCGATTGCAAACTGGCTTGAACGGCGCTATGAGCTGGGTGGCAGAATTGATGTTGAGCACGATATCCTGCCGCTTAACGGCTCGCGCGAGGGGCTGTTTTATGGCGTGTTCCCGGCCGCCGATGCCAAACGCGCCGCCGGGCAATTGCGCAAGGATGAGCGCTGCGCCGTTATAATGCCGAACCCGTTCTACCAGACCTATGCGGCAGCAGCATTGGCGGCAGATTGCGAACCGGTTTATCTTGCCGCCACCTTTGAGAGTGGCTTCATGCCCGATCTTGATGCGCTAGCAGAAGATGAAAAACTGCTGCGGCGCCTGGCGGTCCTGTTTTTGTGCTCGCCGGCCAATCCGCAAGGCGCTGTGGCCAGTGCGGCTTACTTGAAACGCGCATTGCAACTGGCGCGCCGCTACAACTTTATGCTGTTCGCCGACGAGTGTTATTCGGAAATTTATGGCGATACCCCGCCCGTTGGCGCGCTTGAAGTGGCGGCTGAATTGGCTAACGAAGCGCAAAACGATCTGGCAGAGAAAGACGCGGGACAAGATCCGTGGCGGAATCTGGTTGTCTTTAACTCTTTATCAAAGCGCTCCACCTTGCCGGGGCTGCGCTCTGGCTTTTGTGTCGGTGACCGTAATTTTTTGGGCGAGCTATTACATATGCGCAATCTTGTTGGCCCGCAAATGCCGCTGCCGACGCAGCATTTATCCGCCGCCGTCTGGGCTGAAGAGCAGCATGTGACCGTGAACCGCCAGGCCTACCGGGATAAATTCGATTGTGCCGATGCCCTGTTAACAAATCGTTATGGCTACCAGCGGCCCGCCGGCGGGTTTTTCCTGTGGCTCGATATGGCGCAATATGGCGGCGGGATCGAAGCGGCGGTAACCCTATGGAAACTATGTGGTGTCAAAGTCATACCTGGTGCCTTCCTGGCGCAGGATGATGACAAGGGACTTAATCCGGGTGAAAATTATATTCGGATTGCTCTTGTTCATGACGAACCAACCGTCAAGGAAGCGCTGAAACGGCTTGTATCGGTATTGTGTTAGTGTTGTGCCATTGCGCTTGGCGAGATCCCTTAAATGGTCCGCACGGCAGCGCGCTGGTTAAGGTTTGGTTAAAGTTCTAAATGCTCGCATGAAGACAGGCATGGGCCTGGACTGAAAGCGTTCCGCACTATGACCGCTTGCACACAATCGATCAGGCTTCCGGCCCCTTGTACCTCGAGTGTGTTTGGTTAAAAATGTCCATCGAAAGTATCAGTCTCGATCACATCAAGCTGCGTCCGCAATCCCATCAAGAGCCAATGGGGGGCTGGCTATATCGCCCTGTTGGTGCCGCGCTGGCTATGATAGCCATGGTTGGTTGGGCCAGTCTCTTGACCTGGTCGGTTTCCGATCCCAGCTTAAGCTTTGCCACCGGCACTGAACCGCGCAATCTTTTGGGCGGGCCGGGCGCGATCCTGTCTGACCTAACGCTGCAGATGCTGGGGCTGAGCGCGATTTTCGCATACCTTCCGCCCTTTGTCTGGGGCGCGCAATTTGCCCTGCATGAGCGGGTAAGTAATCTGAAAACAAAAATAGTCTTGTTACCGCTCGCCATCTTGATCCTGGCTGGTGCTTTGTCGGCGCTTCCTGTCGTAAAAAGTTGGCCGTTGAACCACGGGCTTGGCGGCATTGTCGGCGATTTGGTGCTGGGGCTGGCCGTTTCCTTGTTGTCGATTATTAATCCGCAGCGCGCCATGCTGGCGACGGGAATGCTGCTATTTGCCGGCGGATTTATAACCTTGTTCGGTGCGCTTGGCCTGACGCAGAAGGATCTGCAATTATTGTGGCAGCGCGGCGAGAGTTCCGGCAAGAGCGCCCGCAATTTGGCCGTGCCCGGTGCGGCCTTGCTGGTGGCAGCTGCAGTGGCAGTTTGGTCATCGGCGAAAGCGGCGGCTGTGTCCCTATTCGCTCAATCAAAAATCAATTCTGCGGATCAGCAAAGCGCCGCGATAGCTCCGGGGCCGGGATTTGATCTGCGCCAGGGGGCGCCTGAACCAACTGGTTGGCATCCTGAAATGCCGCGCGGTACACAAACCGCGCAAACAGTTGCGCCAGACTTAACTGGTGCCAGCGTGGCGTTTCCTGCTGGCGCCAGTGATGGCGTAATAGGTAATAGTGATCTGTTTGCCAAGGACGAGGACGAAGACGATACGCCGCTGCCCAGAATGTTCCGCACGCCGCAGGACGGCGATCAACCCAGCCTGGACTTTGGCGCCGGCCATGCGACTGCCGCCCGTTCACCGACGCTAGATCGGGGTCCCACTTTTGGTGAAAAGACCGAATTGGACCCTCAGGCGATTGCCGCCAGATTCGCGCCGGAAAATGCAGCAGGTGCTGCAGTGGCAGCCGTAACTAACGCAGCGACGACGGCAAGGATGGCAGATGCTGGCACAGCGGCAGTACCTTGTGCGGAAACTGGCGCAAATAGCGAACCCGCCGCCGCAGCACGAACAGGATTATTGCGCGGGTTTCGGCCGAGCAAAAAACAATTGAGCGGCGGCGGCTATCGGCGGCCCTCGCTGAACATTCTAAAACGCGGTGCGAGCACGCGTCCCGGTCCCGAATATACGCAAAGTGTGTTGCGCGGCAATGCGCGGCTACTGGAAGATGTGCTTGGCGATTTTGGCATTAAGGGTGAGATCAAAGACATTAAGCCCGGCCCGGTTGTGACATCGTTCGAGCTGGAGCCGGCGCGCGGAACCAAATCGTCGCGGGTGATTGCGCTGGCTGACGACATTGCGCGCTCGATGAGTGCGGTGTCGGCCCGTGTGGCGGTCGTGCCGGGGCGCAATGCCATTGCCATAGAGCTACCAAATGCGCGCCGCGATATGGTCATGCTGCGTGATCTGTTTGAATCGCCCGCCTATAAGGCCAGCGGGGCAACCTTGCCGCT